>NZ_JBEZKJ010000026.1:0-100607 GCF_040651675.1 Streptomyces sp. NPDC048415
CTGCGGCGGCCGGCGCGATGGCGGGCGCGGCGACGGTGCACGTACCGAACGGGTTCTTCGCGCAGAGCGGCGGTTACGAGTACGCGGCGTCGCTGGGACTGACCGCGGCGGGCCTCGCGGTGACCGGCCCCGGCCGGCTCTCCCTCGACCATCTGCTGGGCCACACGGTCAACCGCGGCTGGATGGTGCCGGCGGCGCTGGGCGCGACGGCGGCGGCCACGGCGGTGGTCGTGGGCGCCAGGAACAAGAGGCTGCGCAAGGCGGCGGAGGGCGAGCAGGAGACGTTGTTCGAGGAGTAGGCGACGGTGGGCGTGGACCCCGCGAAGGTTGGGGCAAGCCGGCCCCACGGCCGACGAGCAGGCGCCCGGCCCACCAACACTGGGGCAAGCCGGCCCCACGGCCGACGAGCAGGCGCCCGGCCCACCAACACTGGGGCAAGCCGGCCCCACGGCCGACGAGCAGGCGTCCGGCCCACCAACGGTGAGGCAAGCCGGCCCCACGGCCGACGAGCAGGCGTCCGGCCCGCGAACGGTGGGGCAAGCTGGTCCCATGGCTGATGAAGACGTCTGGGATTCGATCGACCGCCTGCACGCCTGGCTGGACGCCCACCGGGCGCACGACGGCCAGGAGGGGCTGCTCCTGCGCATGCTGAAACTGTCGGAGGAGGTCGGCGAGGTCGCCCAGGCGGTGATCGGCGCGACGGGCCAGAACCCCCGCAAGGGCACCACGCACACGTGGGACGACGTCCAGTCCGAACTCTGCGACGTCGTGATCACGGCCCTGGTGGCCCTGCGCACGCTGGCCCCGGACGCCCGCGAGGTCTTCACCGCGCATCTGGCCGGCGTCACCGAGCGCTCGCTCGGACCGGCCCCGACGTCCTGACGGCGCGCCGTGCTGATCATCCTCGGCGGCCTCCCCGCCACCGGAAAGTCCACCCTCGCCCGACTGCTGACCCGCCGCACGGGCGCGGTCCACCTCCGCGTCGAACCATCGAACAGGCCCTGGTCGGCTCAGGCCTGACGACCCACCGGTCTCTACTCCTGGGACGGCGACCCGGCGCATGCCCCGGTCAAGCGCCTCGACCTGCCCACGTCCGACCCCGGCGGCTGGGAGGCGGTCGTCGACGTACCCGACCTCACCGTGCCCGGCGCCCGCGCCCGCGCCCGCGCTCAGCTGATCACGGACGACGGCTCCGCCGACCTGTACGGCGACGGCACGGAGGCCAAGGACCTCACGCGCCCGAAGTGAAAGAAGTCCCGGGCCACGTGGTTCACGGTCACCGGCTGAAGCGGCGCTGCGTTCGGCGTAATCGATGATCGCCGAGGCGGCTCCGCCGCGGTCGTCACCGACCCGGCGCACCCGGGGCCCGCACGCCACGAACTTGTTTTCCACGAACGCGTTCGTTACCTTCTCGGTCATGACCTCAGAGAAGCCGGCCCCGATCAGCAGACGAGAGCGTCCCGCGAAGCCTGCCCTGACCAGGCAGGGCATCATCGACGCCGCGCTGACGATCCTGCGCGAGGAGGGCCTGCACAAGGTGACGATGCGCCGCATCGCCGCCGCCCTCGACACGGGGCCGGCCTCCCTGTACGTCTACGTCCGCAACACCGCGGACCTGCATGCCCAGATCCTCGACTCCCTGCTGGGCCCGGTCGCCGTACCCCCGCCGGAAGCGGGCACCTGGCGCCACCGGCTGAAGACCCTGCTGACCGACTACGGGCAGGTCCTGTTCCAGCACCCGGAGATCGCCCGGATGGCCTTGTCCACCCAGCCCAGCGGCCCGAACTACCTGGCCCTGGCCGACGCGATCCTCGCCCTCCTCGGCGAGGGCGGCGTCCCGGACCGCACGGCCGCCTGGGGCCTGGACCTCCTGCTGCTCCACCCCACCGCCGTAGCCGTCGAACACGGCGACCCCAGGTCCTCCACGCAGAAGACCGAGGACTTCTCCGCCCTCGCCACCAAGATCGCCACGGCGGACCCGGCCCGCTATCCGCACATCGCCCGCCTCGGCGACACCCTCATGTCCGGAGACGGCGCGACCCGCTCCGACTGGGCCCTGGACGTCCTGCTCGACGGAATCCTCGCGGCGGCGTCTCGCGCACCGGCCGAGTAGGCCGCGCTCAGGAGGCGATTCCGTTCAGCTCGGCCAGCTCTTTGGGGGGAAGCTCCAGCCCGGCAGCGGCGATGTTGTCGCGCAGGTGTTCCACCGAGGAGGTGCCGGGGATCAGCAGGATGTTCGGGGAACGCCGCAGCAGCCATGCCAGGGCGACGGCGACCGGAGTGGTCTCCAGACGGGTGGCGACCGCGTCCAACGTGTCCGACTGCAGTGGGGAGAAGCCGCCGACGGGGAAGTAGGGCACGTAGGCGATGCCCTGTTCGGCGAGGGAGTCGATCAGCGCGTCGTCGGCGCGGTTGGCGAGGTTGTAGAAGTTCTGCACGCACACGATCGGCGCGATGGACTGGGCTTCCTTGATCTGCTCGGCGGAGACCGTACTGATCCCGAGATGCTTGATCAGACCCTCCTGCTGCAACTCCGCGAGCACGGAGAACGGTTCGGCGATGGAACCCGGCTCTGGGGCGTCGAGCCCTCCGACCCGCAGGTTGACGACATCAAGGGCGTCCAGGCCGAGGCGCTCGAGATTGTCGTGGACGGCCTGGCGCAGCTCCTCACGGGACAGCGCCTTGGGCCAGCCTCCCTCGGCGTCGCGCCGGGCTCCGACCTTGGTCACGATGTGCAGGTCGCCCGGGTAGGGATACAGGGCTTCCTTGATGATCTCGTTGGTGATGTGGGGGCCGTAGTAGTCGGCGGTGTCGATGTGCGTGATCCCCCGCTCGACCGCCTCGCGCAACACGGCCACCGCGGCATCCCGGTCAGCCGGCGGCCCGAACACGTGCGGGCCGGCCAGCTGCATCGCGCCGTAGCCCACACGAGTGACCGTCAGATCCTCGGCCATGGTGAACGTTCCGCCGGGAAGCGACTGCATCGTCATGTCCATACTCCTGTGCTCTTGGTTCCTGCGGCCCCTCGCCGATGCCCTTGTTCGCTCCGGTCATCAGTGGGGTCGTCATGCCTCAACCCTCCGCCCGGACGGTGCGGGCAGCCAGTGGCCCCGCCTTCCTGGGACTGCCGGTACCAGGCAGCGGGGCGCGGCCGGCCAGCGGCAGCGCACATCGCGCGCACGCCGACAGGGACGAAACGCATGGCCCCGTGGCGCCGCCCCAGGCGCAGGCGGACACCGAGCGCGTGAAGCGGGACCACTGATGTCAGCGTTGCGCCCGTCGGCCACGCCCTGCCTGCGGTCGGTGGATCCGCCGTCCGGGGAGATCCTCGGATCGTTCGCGTCGGTGGCCGGCTTGGTGAACGCCCCGGTACGGCCGTTGTAGACCCACACGGCGGGCGTGTCCTTGAGCTTCCTCGGATGTGCCGTTCCCAGCTTCGGGTCGCGCTCGCCCCGCCGCGCCTGACCACCGCCGTGCGGTCGGCGAGGGCCGGCAACGGGCTTTCCGGGTCCGGCCATGGCCGGGCGCGGCCACCCGGAATCCATTGTCCAGGGCACTCACGCACGGAAGTCTCCTCCCCTGTGACCAGTACAGAGGTTGGAGAGGCCATGCGTCCCCCGCTCATACGTTCTTTCTCGCAGCTCGAAGAGCTCGACCCCGACCGTCCCGTCGTGACCCTGTTCAGCGGCGGTCTGGACAGTTCGTATCTGCTGCTGCGGCTGCGCCGGATGGGCGTGCGCGACGTGCACGCCGTGAGCGTCGACATCGGCGAGGACGAGTCCAGTACGTACAAGCGCCAGGTCGCCGAGGCGCTCGGGGCGACGATCCACATTCTCGACCGGCGCGAGGAGTTCGCAGGGCTGTATGTCGCCCCGGCGATCGCCGCCCAGGCCGTCTATCTCGGCATCCACCCGGTCAGCTCCACGCTGAGCCGCCCGCTGATCGCCCACAGCGCGGTCGGGCTGGCCCGGGGGCTCGACGCCCAGGCCGTGCTGCACACCGCCAACCGCTCGCAGAACACCCTGCGCCGGCTCAACGGGGCGCTGCGGCTGCTCGGTTACGAGGGTGCGTTCGGCAGCCCGTACGACCTGGACCCCGTTACCCGCGACGACAAGCTCGTCGAGCTGCGGGCCGCGGGCATCGACCTGCTCGCCGGGCGGATCGTCAGCGGCGACTCCAACCTGTGGTGCCGCGAGTTCGAGTCGGGCATTCTCGACGACCCCGAACTGCACGAGGTTCCGGAGGAGTTGTACGCCTGGAGTCGGCCGACCGCCGCACCCGGCGAGAGCGACGACCTCACGGTCACCTTCGAGCACGGGCTGCCCGTCGCCCTCGACGGCGAGCCGCTGCCGCTGACCGAACTCGTCGACCGGCTCAACCGGCGGGTCGGCGCGTACGGACTGGGCCGCTACTCCGGGCTCGAGCACCTCGACCACGGCGAGAAGGTCCTCGAGATCCGCGAGATGCCCGCCGCCTGGCTGCTGCTCAGCAGCTACCGGCACATCGAGAGTGCCTGCCTGGACGCCGAACTCATCCTGGAGAAGCGCCATCTGGAGCAGGTGTGGACGCGCGAGGCCCTTGAAGGCCGCTGGTTCGGTGAACTGCGGCTCACCGTCCAGGCTTTCATCGACGCCTGCGCGTCCCGTACCACCGGGTCAGTGACCTGGCGGCTGCGCACCGGCGGCGCCGACACGCGCTCCATCACCACAGGGCAGCCGCTCTATCTGCGCGACCGGGAGGCCTGGGAGGAGCGCGCGATCGACGCCGAGTCGGCGCCGTTCGCCCGAGCGGGGGCGCTGCTCGCCGCTGCCTGATCCGTCGACCGCCTCCCGGACCACCGAACATCAACGTACGGAGCACTTCCATGACCACTGTCGTTGCCCACCCCGTGGCCGTCGACGCCGTCAACGCCCTCGCCGGGCCCGGCGGACACCTGATGCCCGCCGCCGCGCTGTCCGCCCTCGCCGGGGTCGACGGCGCCGACTGGACGCGGTTCGCCGCGCACTGGGACGAGCTCACCCTCGACACGTACATGGCCGACGGCGGCACCTACCGCTTCCGCCGGTACGGCCAGTTCGAACTCGACCCGGCCTCCGGCGAGCTCAGGCTCCTGCCGCACGCCCCGTACCGCCAGGAATCCGACATCAACCCGCTCAACGGCGGCATCGAGCGCGTCTTCGACCCGCTGACCGACTCCTTCGCCGACGACCCGCTGCTGCGCTCCGTGCTCGTCGAACTCGGCCGGATCTTCAGCGCCGTCGACGGTACGACGTCGTGGAACGTGAAGCTCCACCCGTACCGCATCAGTGCCTCCGCCGACCAGAAGGGGCAGCCCGCGCCGGAAGGCAGGCACCGCGACGGGGTCACGTTCATCACCTCGCTGATGATCGGCCGCGCCAACGTCACCGGCGGCGAGAGCGGCGTCTACACCGACGAGGGCGAGCACCTGCTCACCACTACGCTGTCCGAGCCGGGCGACCTGCTGCTCGGCGACGACCGCCGCACTCTGCACTCAGTGACCCCGGTGCAGCCGGTGGAGCCCGAACTCGCCGCCCATCGTGATGTATTGGTGATCGCCTACACCGCGCGCTGAGCCGCAGCCGTTCCGACAGAGTCTGTTGAGGAGTTCCCGATGAGCGTCACCGCGGCCCGCCGTGCCTGGCTGACCGATCTCCCCGTCCTGCTGGTCGCAGTGGTGTGGGGCTCCAGCTACCTCGCCGCCAAGGGTGTCACCACGACGCAGACCGTGCTGGCGGTGCTCGTACTGCGGTTCGCCGTGGTGCTGCCTGTGCTGGTCGTCGCCGGGCGGCGGAAGCTGCGCGCGCTGAGCGGCGCGCAGATACGCGGGGCCGGCGTCCTCGGGCTGATCCTGGCCGGGATCTTCCTGCTCGAGACGTACGGCGTCGTGCACACCTCGGCGACCAACGCGGGACTCATCATCAGCCTCACCATGATCTTCACGCCGATCGCCGAGAGCCGGATGCGGGGGACAAAGCTGTCGCGATCGTTCGTCGCCGCGGCGGGGCTCTCGGTGCTCGGCGTGCTGCTCCTGACACAGGGCGCCGGCTTCAGCGATCCGTCGCTCGGCGACCTGCTGATGCTGGGCGCGGCCGTCGCCCGTACCGTCCACGTCCTCGCGATGTCGCGGATGGAGTCGGTGCAGGGGGCGGACGCGCTGTCGATGACCACGGTCCAACTGGGCAGCTCCGTCGTGGTGTTCGCGTTGCTCTCGGCGATACCGGGGACCGGGAGCACGCCGTGGGCGGCCGCGGCTGACTTCGGGGCCGGAGACTGGCTGGGGCTGCTGTACCTGTCTGCGTTCTGCACGCTGTTCGCGTTCTTCGTTCAGATGTGGGCGGTTCGCAGGACGTCTCCCTCGCGGGTCAGTCTGCTGCTCGGCACGGAGCCTGTATGGGCCGCGGTGGTCGGCATCGCACTCGCGGGGGACCGGCCGGGTTGGCTCGGGCTCGTGGGCGCGCTGCTCGTCCTCGCGGGGACGGCGTGGGGGCGGACCGCGGCTCTACCGCAGCAGCGGGAGGCAGCGGTGGAGCGGGCGGAGCCGGCCGGGTCAGTCGTCGAGCCAGCCGAGCCGGACGGCGCAGACCCCGGCCTGGAAGCGGCTGGCCGCGCCTAGCCGTTCGGTCAGCTCGGAGACGAGGCGGCGGACCGTGCGCTCGGAGACCCCGAGCTTGCGTGCCATCGCCTCGTCGGTCAGTCCCCCGGCGAGCATCCGCACGAGTTCGCGGTGGCGGCCGGTGGGCCGCCAGTCGCCGTCGCCGTCGCCGGGTTCCACTCCGGAGCCCGTGTCGGTCAGCACGCTCGCGCCCGCCCAGCAGTGCTCGAAGAGCTCTCTGAACACGTCGACCAAGGTCTCGCTGCGCAGCACGACCGCGGCGATCTCCCCGTCCGCGGGCTGCGGAGCCGGCACGATCGCCAGCGAGCGGTCCACGACGATGAGGCGCAGCGGCAGCGTGTGCGCGGTGCGCACCTGGGCGCCCGCGCCGCCAAGCCGGCGCAGATAGGCTGCCATGTGCGGTACGGCGGCCGCCGAGCCGAGATGGATCGTACGGATGCCTACGCCGCGGCCCAGGGCGAGCCGGTCCCGTTCGAAGCCCGCCTCGATCATCCCGGCGGGCAGCGCTCGGCCCGGATGCAGTGACAAGACCTCCTCCTCGACGCGCTGCGAGGCGTCCTCCAGGGCCGCGGACACATTGGCCGCGCCCGTCACCAGCTCCATCTGTACGGAGGAGAGTTCGCTGGCGTGCACGGGCTGAAAGTCCGCGACGACCTGCGCGAGCGCGGACCGCGTCCGCTGGACGGCGGTGAGCAGCGCGCTCGTCTGCCGGTCGTCCTCAAGGAGCAGATTGCGCAGGGCGGTGTCCGGGGCAAGCGCCGTCCAGCCGTTGCGGGTGTCGGGCGACGGTACGAACAAGCCCAGTCGGCCCAGCAGTTGGAGCGCCTCGGCAAACTCCGTACCACTCCAGCCCCGATCCTCGGTGAGCAGCTCCGGATGCCAGGAGGCATCGTTGAGGGCGATCCGATAAAGCTCCTGACCCCTTGCGCGTGCGTCCACCCCTGTACGCCCCCACTCCATGGGCCGCTTCCCCTGCGGCCCTCCCCCCAAAAGATCTTAGGAAGCATCCCGTTGCGTGGACAGTGCTGTCCGAATTATGGGCAGCAGGCGCCTGGAAGGCGTCCGCTCCTGGCCATGTCCGGTCCCGGAACTCCCTTGCCCGTAGCCGCTGATGAGCTCGCCGGAACATGCTGGTCACACACCGACCGATCACTTCTGGGGGGAACTTCCATGTCCATATCCGTCTCTTCCACCGCCCCTTCCATCCCTTCCATCCCTTCCATCCCGTCCGCTGCCGCGTCCTGGCGTCGTACGCACCTGCTCCGCGGGGTGTTCGCCGCGCTCGCCCCGGTCCTCGTCCTCGGCGGGGTGGCCGCAACCACGGGCGCCGCACCGCAGGTCGTGACCTCGGCCGCCGGCAATGACTCGCTCATCTGGGGCTGATCCGGTGCCGCGGCCGAGCATCGCCGTCGTCGCCCCGTTGACCGGCCCGCGTACAGCCTGGGGCACGGTCCTTCTCGGCCGGGTCGACCGGGCGCGATCCGCGTATCCGGGGGCCGCCGAGTGGCACGTGCACGACGAGACCCCGGGGGTCGCCGACTCCGTCGCCGACGCCGGTTACACGGCGGTCATCGGCCACAGCGATGCGGACGGCACGTGCCGGGCCCTGCCCGTCTACCGGACCGCCGGGCTGCCCTGTCTGCTGCCGTTCGTACGGGCCGGGGGCCCTGCGCTGAGCTGGGCGCCCAACGAGGACGCACTGGCGCGCACCATCGTCGAGGGAGCGCTCGTGCTGGGCGCGGAGGCGCTCGCGGTGACGCATGACGAGGGGCCGGACTGGGTGGCGCTCGCGCACAGGGTCGCGGCGGCGGCCGCGGCGGCGGGGCTCGCCCTGCGATCGGGAGGCGTGCTGGCCGTTCTGGCGCCGCAGGAACGGTTCGAGCGGTTCCTCGGGGGCGCCGGCCCCGCCGGCCCGGTACTCACCCCCGCAGACTGCGGCCTGGTCTCCTTCGGTGCCCTGGCCCAAGCGGCGGACGGCCGCGAGGTGTGGGCCGTACATCCGCACATGTGCGCGGTACAGCGGGCCGGGACCGCGGTGGCGTCCCTCGCCCAGACCCTCGACGCGGACCCCGCACTGCGCGGGGCGGCCCTGACGGCTGCGGTACGCGCCCGGTCGGGGGCGCTGCTCGCCGCCCAGGGCGGGGTCCTGGGGGACGGCTGGCGGGTGTCACGACTCGGCAGCGTGTGCCCGGCGCGGGAGGGTCTGTGACCCCGCGGACCCGGACCCGAGCCACATCCGCTCCGTCAGCCGTTCCGAGGTGCTGAGCGCCCTGGCCACCGAGGCCAACACCCGCAAAAGCCAGGACATCTGACGCACTGCCTATCGCCGAAGCTGATCGCCAAGGCTCAAGCCCGCCCCCCCCAACCGCCATCGCCCTTCGCCGAGTCCGCCTCATCCCCTCCTCGTGATCCACACACTGACCTAGGATGGCGAGAACCATCTCAGCGGCCCGACGGGCTTCCTGATCCGCCTGCGCGCGGACATCGGAGGACATGCCCCCACCCGCACGAGTCTTCTTCGTGCTGCCTGGGGGCATTTTCTTGCTGTTCCGTGAGTCCGCGGCGTCCGTGGCCGCCCGCATCCTCGAAGGGTCGCTGGCGCTGCATCTGACCGAGAACTTCCGTCACCAGCACGGCCGGAAGCCCGCGCAGGCGGAGATACGTTCCTGGGAGCGCAGCCTCCCCGCGCTCGTCAACGCCCTCATCGAGGCCGGTCTCGACGACGTGGAAGTCATGGTCGAGTACAGCCTGCCCCTCACCAGCAAGCGCGCGGACGCCGTACTCGCCGGCGTGCACCCGACGACGGGCGAGCCGTCGTACGTCGTCGTGGAGCTGAAGCAGTGGAGCGCGGCCTACCCGGAGGAGGACGAGCCGCTGCTATGCCGGATCGACGCGTACGCGGAGCCGGTCCTCAACCCCATCGAACAGGTGCGGGGCTACTGCGAGTACCTGCTGTCGTTCAACGGAGCCCTCGAGCGGATGCCCAGGTCGCTGGCCGGGGTGGCGTTCCTGCACAACGCGACCGAGTTCGGGGTCGCTGGGCTGCGCGCCGTCACCGAGGACCAGCACGGCCGGCTGTACACCGGCGAACAGCGCGGCGCCTTCCTGAACTTCCTTCGCTCGCGGCTCGCCGCGAAGCCCGGAGCGGAGGCGGCGGACGTACTACTCGACGCCAGGATCAGGCCCTCCAAGCAGCTGATGGCCGTCGCGGCGGCCGAGATCCGCGACCGTGAGCAGTTCGTACTCATCGCGGAGCAGCGGGTCGCCTACGAGAAGGTGATGTCCGCCGTACGCAAGGCCAAGCGGTCGAACCACAAGCAGGTGATCGTGGTGACCGGCGGTCCCGGCTCCGGCAAGAGCGTGATCGCGATGTCGCTGCTGGGCGAGCTGTACCGGCGCGGGGTGCCCACGCTGCACGCGACCGGGTCGCAGTCGTTCACCAAGACGATGCGCAGGGTCGCTGGGGCCAAGAAGCGTGAAGTCCAGCAGCTGTTCAAGTACTTCAACAGCTTCATGGACGCGGAGCCGAACGACCTCGACGTACTGATCTGCGACGAGGCCCACCGCCTCCGGAAGACCTCCGCCAACCGCTACACCAAGGCGGAGCTCCGCACCGGCCGGCCCCAGTTGGCAGAGCTGATCGACGCGGCCCGGGTCCCGGTGTTCCTGCTCGACCAGCACCAGGTGGTACGGCCCGGCGAGATGGGGACCAAGGAGGAGATCCAGCGGGCCGCGGCCGAACAGGGCCTCGACTGCGCGGTGGTGGAACTGGACAGCCAGTTCCGGTGCGGCGGCAGTGACGCGTACGAGAAGTGGGTCGTCGACCTGCTCGGCCTGGACGGCGGCACGCCCAGCCAGTGGGAGCCGGACGGCAAGTTCGAGCTGCTGACCGCCGAAAGCCCCCAGGAACTGGAGGACTTCCTCGTCGCGCGCCGCGAGGAGGACTACGGCGCCCGGATGTCGGCCGGCTACTGCTGGAAGTGGACGACCAAGGTCACCCCGAACATGGCGGCGCTGCCCGCCGACGTCGTCATCGGCCAGTGGGCCCGCCCCTGGAACGTGTACGGCGACCGGTCCCTGCTCGGGGCGCCGCCCGCGCCCCTGTGGGCCACCGATCCGGCCGGTTTCGGCCAGGTCGGCTGCGTCTACACCGCGCAGGGCTTCGAGTACGACTGGTCCGGCGTGATCATCGGCCCCGACCTGGTGTGGCGAACGGACCGCTGGGTCGTGGACCGGTCGGCATCGAAGGACCCGTCGTTCACGAAGGCGACGTCGGACGACGACATCAACCGGCTCATCCGCAACACCTACAAGGTGCTGCTGACCCGGGGCATGGTCGGCACGATCGTCCACTCGACGGACCCGGAGACTCGCGAGAAGCTGCGCTCGCTCATTCACCCCGCGTCGGGGGTCGAGGCACCCGCGCTCGTGTAGCCCGGCGCGTGCGAAAGGTGGAACAGCTGCCCCTGCTCCGCAATGTCATCGACGTCGAGGTGTCCATCCCCTTCGCGCACGCTGCTCCGGAGGCCCCTTCTGCCTGTTGCTTGCCTGCAGGTCAAAGCTCTGCGCCGACTGCGCACAGCTGCATCCGTCCACAGATAGTCCACGATGGCGCGGACAGGGTCCGCCAGCTCTGGACTCTCGGCCGGATAGCTGGTCGCTATCCGCATTGGATACATTCCCGCGGGATGGTCGTCCTAGTGGCTCGGTGCTGCACCCGGCGCCTAGCGGGTCGGGCGGGTGCCTCTGGGGCAGGACTGCCAACGATGTGCCTACCTATCAGAGAGGGGTAGCAATGCCTGACGACGACTATGAGGAGGACTGGGAGGACGACGAGGAGCGGGACATTCACGCCCGCATCCACGACGTGGACACCGACAAGGAGATCTACATCTCTACGGTTCGCGATGACGACTACGAACGCTTCGTGGATTGCCGGGTGTACAACCCCTCCCTGAAGGAGTATGGCGAAGGGGTGGCCATCCCCCTCGCGGGGCTCCATGACTTCCTGAAGGTTGTCGAGGATGTTGCCTGGCAAAGGGAGCGGACGGGCCAGATTGATCACCGCTCCCGCGTGTACATGGCCGACGACAAGGAGATCGACGTTTCCACGATTCGCGATGACGGCTACGAACGCTTCGTGGCCTTCCGGGAGTACAAAGTTTCCCTGAAGGAGTACGGCGAAGGAGTGACCGTCCCGGTCGGACTACTCCATGACTTCAAGGACGGCGTGACTGCCGCCTGGCACGCCAACGGATCGGGCAACTGGGAAGGGGACCTGGGGCCCTACATGGGGGCGGAGGGGCCTGATCAATGAATAGTTCAGGCAAATCCGCATTAGCTGGATCCAAAGTGATCAATAGTCAGACCCTGAGTTAAGTGACTATGGAGCTGATCCGATGGAAAATCCTGAGTGGTGGCTGACCGACTACACCTTGGATGACGTCGACTGGGAGCCAGTGGAACAGTGGGGCGGCACGGTGTACGGCCTTGGCTCGGTCAAAGAAAACGGCGGCCATGTGGCCGTATTCACCACCGGTGAGCACGTCGACATCCAGATCGGCGCGTACAAAGAACGTGCTACCGCGTGCCTTAATGCGTTCCTCATTGACAGCATGATGACTGACCCAGGCCCTGGCGCCCTGATATGGGGATCAGTACACCTGTGCAGCAACCTGGAGTCAGGGCGCACATACATCTTCCTCAACCGCGGGGATGAAGAACATGTGCTGAAGGGACGAGGCAGCTACGCAGAGATGGTGATCGAGGCGGCCCGGTTGTTCCTCGAAGGTGCCGAGGAGGGTGGGGAGTACGACAACGACGGGGAGTTGGAGCCTCACGAGTCTGCCGAGCGGAAGGTTGGAGAGGCCTTGCGTAAGCTCCGGGCGGACGGCCTGATATGTGTGGGGAGGGCTACGGAGCCAGCGGTCAGCATGGCCAAGGTGGCGAAGGCTCTCAAACTCTCCCGTACTCACCTCGACAAGATACTCGCAGGCAATGCCTGGACATAACAGCCTCTACCGTGAGACTAGGAGGATTGTTAAGGTGGCGATACTGGCCCTCCTTGGGTATAAGCGAACAGGAGCTGATGCGTCAGGCCATATGTCAAACTCCCTAACTGGCGCAGCCCAGCACCAAGGGTGAGGTTCCCCCGGTGTATGGGAGGTGCTGATTAGCCGGTCAGAGCAGGTTGACGGGATTTCAGTCGGCTGCCAGGGGTTCCAGGTAGTACCTTCCCGGCTCCGTGCAGGGCGGCAGCAGCTCGTCGGCGCGTGAGTTCACGGGGAAGAGTCTGCCCGCCTCAGGGTCGAGGTGGTAGATGAACGCCTTGGCTCTGTCCGCGAAGGCTGCCGCAGGCCGACTGATCCCGCCGCCGGTAATCAGGATCAGCCGCTTCGGTATGTCCTCACCTGCCGCCGCAGCCAAGCCATTCAGACGCTGGATCTCGGACGTTGATAGGGTCCTGGTCCGGTCGCTCCACTCTATGTGGTACGCGTCGGAGTGGATGGGGCTGTTGGATTCGCCCTCGCAGACGTCTCCGAAGCCGAAGGCCGTGAGCTGTTCCAGAACGAGTTCCGCGAGTTCCCGGGAGCCTGGCGGCCGCAGGGCGCGGTCGGATCCGGTCGCGTCCATGAGGAAGACGGACTCCTGCGCATTGGATGCCGGCTCGGCGGATACGCGCGAGGGCTTGGAAGTCTCCCATGGCGCGCCGCACGCGACCCATGCAATCGGCCCTTCGCCGATCAGGTCGGCGACCTGGCTCATGGAAACGTCGGCATGCGGCACGCAGGGCGTCGGGAATTTCCTTCGCCATAGGGAGTAGCCGAGATCGACACGCCTCCAGGCCCCCCACTCCGGGCGGTGCATGTCGACCAGCCAGCCGATACTGGGCTTGATGGACACCCTGACGAAGGCGCAAGGAATTTGGCCTCAAGGTAGGCCCCTTCGCTCCGTCTGCGATGTGGAGCTTGAGCTTGTCACGCGGTCCGTAGGGCAGGTACCCGTTGCCCGCCACAACGCGCCGGGCACGCACGCCACGTTCGACCAGGAGATCGGCGAGCTCGGTTATTTCCGTAGGTTCACTCTCGTGCCAGCACCACGGTGACGCGACCGGCACGCCGGCCAGGTGGGCCAACGCGTGGGCGTGCAAGGCGTCGACGATCACCTCGTCGGATGTGTTGTTCATAGGCCAGACCGAAGGCTCACTGTCCTGCACCGACCTGACGAGCAGCCATACGAACGTGCGGCCGAGCGTTGCCGGGAACAGTCCGACCCCTTGGTCTCCGGACAGTTTGACCTTCAGGTACGGCTTCAGGCCCTCGGAGTTGAAGTCGACCCGCCCGGCCAGCTCAGGGTGACGTTCGAGCAGCAGATGCTCCAGAGCCTGAAAGTGCAGGTGCTGGTCCAAGGCGGCGACCATGTCACTGGGAGGGAAGAGCAAGGAGAAACGCTCCGTGTGAGTAAGCGGTGCAACGGACGATGCCATCAGTTGGGGAAAGACTAGGGCTGGCCAGATTCCTTGATCAACGCCCTTGGCCGGATACGATCCGCATGGTCCGTCGTGGGAGCTCGAGTTCGGTCCGCCTGTCTTGTCGATCGGGGGCTACGCCTCTCTGCTCCACGGGTCGGCAAGTGCGCCACCAGGAACAATCCGCCCCAACCTCACTGCCCCGCGCCCGCTGCACCTTCCTGGCGTTGGTCCGGGATGGAGGGCCAGCAGTACACGTCCAGAGACCCGCAGGTGCGGTCGATGTCGCCGCGATTGTGGCGCTGACGCATACTCACGGGCGCCGGTCGAGCGGGTTCGTGATGCTGCTTCATGTAGATCACGCTTTGATCACACAATCTCCGCATGGCCTCCGCGGTGTGCATGATGATCCACATCGCCGCTCACCAGTGATGTTCCTTGCCGCGGGGTACGTCGGCGACATGCTCAAGAGTGGCGGTCCAGAAGTCTTTGGTCACCAACTCTCCTAGAAAGACGTACAGTTCCGTACGATTTTCTGTGGTGTTCGGGGGGTATTGGGCGCCGCGAGGGACTTCTAGCGGGCGTTGTCGGGTGGGCACTGTCAGTCGCGAGCGGGGTTAGATATGAGAGGGACGGACTCGGACGATCTACCGTCCCCTGGTAGCCAACTCTTCATCGACGGCGGGATGGCTACTGTCGTCGCGGCTACCGGTGCTGGCGATGGAGTCGACCTCGTCATGCGCCGCAGCGACGGCACGCTCACCGACGTTGCGCTGAGCCTCGCTGAGTTGCATGCGGCTGTTGTGCCTGTCAACGACGCCGATGGTGATCCTGCCCGGGCGCTCGCTGCGCTGTGGGGCCGGTGGATGCAGTACGCCGTCCCCCGCATCCGGTCCGCTGTCCTCGCCACGCGCCCGCTGCGGCCGTACGCGCACCAGGACGAGGCCGTGTTCAGCCACATGCTGGCCCAGCCACGCCTGCGGTTCCTGCTCGCCGATGAACCTGGCACCGGCAAGACGATCATGACGGGTATGTACATCGCCGAGGGTACGCGGCGAGGTTTGATACCTGGTAGAACGGTGATCATCGTGCCCGCGCACCTCGTGGAGAAGTGGAAGCGGGATTTGCACCGCTACTTCGCGATCGAGGCGGCCACAGTCACTCCTGACGTCGCCAGGGACCCTCGTGACCTCGATCCGCGCGTCAGCGTGTGGGTCGTGAGTGTGGACCTGTACACCTACAACCCGGACGTCCGGCGCAAGATCTCCGGGGCCCGGGCGTCGTGGTCGCTCACGGTCTTCGACGAGGCGCACCGACTGACGCCTACGTCCCAGTACCTCGGCGCCGCACGGGAAGTGGGGAACCGCACCCACCACTTCCTGCTGCTGACCGCCACGCCGCACCGGGGCAAGGAGCACTACTTCCGTGGCCTGCTCAGCCTCCTCGACCCCACGCTGTACCCCTGGGACCCGCGACAGAGCGAGTACGACAATGCGCTGAGGCCGTCGACTCTGTCCTTTTTGCGGAGGATGAAGGAGGAGCTGAAGGACTTCGAGGGCAATGAACTCTTCCCGCCTCGGTACGCCGAGACGGTGTCGGTCGACCTCAGCAGCCCCGAACTCGCGGCCTACACCGCGGTGATGGACTACGTCGACACTTACTACGGCGAGAATGCAACCCTGGCCCGCTCGATCTACGGCAAGCGAGCCGCCTCCGCACTGGTGGCGGCCGCCGCCACGATTACGCGGCGACACGAGGCACTCAAGGGTCCAGCGTCCAGCCGGGTCGACGGCCCCATACCGGACGAGTTCACTCAGGGTGATGGGTCAGTGAACCTTGCTGTCGAGGACGACGAGGCATGGGAGCGGGCAGAGGGCGTCGTCGTCAACGCCCGTAGCCGCAGCAAGAGCGAAGAGCTCACGGCGATTGATGGGGTCATCGCGACCATTCGACTGGCCACGACCGCTGGCCCATCCACGAAGTGGCTCCGCACCCAGAAGCTTCTCACCCAGCACGGCATCGCACCGGGGCAAGGTCAGCTGCTCATCTTTACCGAGTTCGCTGACACTGCCCGCTGGCTTGCCAGTCAGTTCACCCACGACGGGTATAGCGTCGAGACTCTCGAGGGTGCAGTGAGGCACCATGAGCGCGACCAGCTCCAGCAGCGGTTCCTCGCTGGTGAGTTCCAGGTCCTCGTCTCCACCGACGCCGGCGGCGAGGGCATCGACCTGCAGTCCGCCCACGTCATGATCAACTGGGACATTCCGTGGTCCCTTGTTCGCCTCGAACAGCGCATGGGCCGATTGCACCGTATCGGTCAGACCAAGCCGGTGCACATCTACCACCTCGTTGCTCCTGATACCCGTGAGGGCCGGGTCCAGGAGGTCATGCTCGGCAACCTGGAGGCCGCCGGAGAGGCGCTCGACGGACGGATCTTCGACCTGCTCGACGCGACCGCCGCCCGTGCTGGCTTCGACTACACCCGCGCGCTCATCGACGCTCAAGCCGGTCGGGCCGTCACGGTTCCCGATACGGCCGAGTTGTTGTCCAAGGCTCAGGAGTTGGTCGGCGACGAGGATCGGCTACACACGCCCGCCAACACCGAGGCCGCGCTCGACCGGTTCCGTAGCGATCGCCTCGAGGCGATCAACCCCGTTATAGTTGACGGCTTCGTCGACCAGCTCGCCCGTGCCGAGCAGTGGCGCCTCGGCCCGGGGCCGGCCAAGGGCATCCGCCAGGTCAACTCGGCCCGGCTGCTGCCGCCGACCCTCGGCGGTGAGCACGAGGCGCTGGTCGCTGCTGACGGGACTTCTGTTCGGCAGGCGATCAATGACGGCTCTCGGGGACTGGACGACGTCGTTGTGCTTGGGCCTACCGAAGAGTCGTTCGCCGAACTAACCGACCTTGCGCTGCGTACCGGCGAGAGCGAGCTCATCCGGGGCACGGTCCTCAGCGACCCCGCGTCGCTGACGAACTACACCGTCCTGGTCTACGACGCCGAGGTCGAGGTACATGACGGCATCCGCCGACAGCGGCGAAAGTCCCCGGTCCTCATCCGGTACTCCGGCGCCGGAGCATTCGAGAGCGCTTGGGAGTCCCTCATGTTGCTCCGGCCAACCGGTGCTAGCCATGTCGCGCCGCCCATGTCGCCGGCGCTGAGGCACGACAGCGAACTTGAAGCCCGCGCGGCGCTCACTCGCGAGGTCGCCCGCGCGCGGGCGGAGCGGGAGGCGTGGGTCGACAAGGCGCGCCAGCAGCTTGACCAGGTCGAGTACCGCTACATGGACGAGCTCGAGGATCTGCCCGCCACGGAACGGCGTGAGCGGATGTCCCGATTCGAGGAGCTCAAGCGCCACCGTCTCGCGCAGCTCGATGACATCAACAAGGTCGGACAGAGCGCTCCCCGCTTGGTCGGTTGGGCACACGTCATCGGTGAGGCCCGTGTCGATCAGCTCGGCTACGACCCGGACAGCGAGGCGGTGGCGGTGGCCACCGTCCTGGCCGAGCTGGACCGGCTCGGTTTCGACGTGGACGACCGCCAGACCGCAGGCGTGGGCTACGACCTGCTCGCTCGGCACCGCACGACCCGAGAACAACGCCTCGTTGAGGTCAAGGGCTTCCACGCAGGCTTGGAGCCGGTGTGGCTGGAGCAGCACGAGTGGGCTCAGGCGCAGCAGCGCGGCCAGGATTACTGGCTCTACGTCGTTACCGATTGCGCCATATCGCCGACAGTCCTCGTCCGCGCCCAGGACCCGGCTGGGTTGCTAGCCACCGGGCCACGGCGCATCGAGCGTTTTCAGATCAAGGTTGCCGACCTACGTCGGCTGATGGGAGAGCAACGGTGACCACCACCACCCAAACGCCGTCGACTGGCGCGACGGCCAACGCGGACCCCGTCAGTGACGTACGCAGCCGCCTGATCGACCACTGGTTCCCGTGCTCGTCGGTTGACGCTGCCGTGGGCACTCCGGCGGGATCCGGCCGGAGCGAGAAGGCGCTCTTCACTTGGTTCGCTTCTCGCCCTATCGCGCAGGCCCGTGCCGCCGTACTTACCACCCTGCTACCTGACCGCGATGACCTTCACGCAGATGTCCGACTGGCCGTAGAGGCGGGCAGCAGTGTTGCGCTGGGTCGACTTCGCGAAGCCATCGCGGAGGAGTACCCCTCCGGTCGCCCCGTCGTACTCGATATCTTCAGTGGCCGAGGCATCATCCCTCTCGAAGCAGCGCGCCTCGGCGCGACCGCTGTCGGAACGGACCTCAGCCCGGTCGCAACGCTGGGTGGGCGCCTCCTTGCCGACTACCCACTGCGTGACTGGTCGTCTGAGGCTGTTGTTCCCTTCGCCAGTGGAGCCGAGCCGGAAGACAGACTCTTCAGCGACGATGAGCCGCGGCTGCTGCGCGATGTCCGCGCCGTACTCGCTGAAGTGAACAAGCGTGTGGCCAAGTCTGTCGCGCCCTACTACCCGACCGATAGTCGCGGCAAGGTGCCCTGGGCGTATCTGTGGGCAGTCAGCATCCCCTGTGACCAGTGCCGCCGGCGCTTCCCGCTCATCGGCGGCATGCGGCTGCAGTTTCCGTCTGGGCGTGAGGGGGACTACGGGCAGTCGCTCGAACTCGTCATCGACGGGGACCGGTGGCGTCCCCAGGTCGTGGACGGAGACCCCGCCCAGCAGCCGACGTTCTCGGCCGCGGCGGGCCGCAAGGGCAAGAGCGCTCGCTGCCCGTTTCCGTCCTGCGGACACGTCCACACGCTCGACACTGTCAAGGCGAAGGGTTTCGGTGGTCAGTATGAGGACGAACTCCTCGCCGTCGGTGAGGAGAACGAGGGGGTTGGCAAGACCTTCCGCGCCCCGACGGCTGACGAGATTACAGCCGCGAAGTCCGTCGACCTTGCCCAGCTCGACAGCTTCGGCCCATTCACTGCTGTTCCGGACGAGGCGATCCCGCCTGGCAATCAAGACACAATCCGGGCCAGTGGTTACGGCTACCGCACCTACGGCTCTCTCATGAACGACCGACAGACCCTGCTTTTCGCGGAGACAGTCCGGGCCATCCGCGGCATTCGTTCCGATCTTGTGGCTGCGCGACTCACCACCGACTACGCGGACGCTCTTACGGCCTACGCCGCAGCCACTATGCAGCGGCGACTCCGATACTCCACTCGGGGCGCGAAGCTACGGGCTTTCGGCGGCAACGCATCGCGCAAGGGCACGTGGGTACAGGTCCACGACATCTTTGCGGACGAGAGCAAGGTGTCCTTTCAGTTCGACTACCTCGAGGCTGGCCCGGGCACTGGGCCGGGCACTTGGGAGAGCGTTACTGAGAGCGGCCTGCAGGCGCTTAAGAAGGTTATCCACGGAAGCGATGCAGGACGTCCGGGCCGATTCCGCCGAGCCTCAGCGATAGCGCTGCCCTTCCGCGATGGGTCGGTCGATGCGGTCGTAACCGACCCGCCGTACTACAACATGATCGACTACGCCGATGCGTCGGATCTGTTTCACGTCTGGCTCAAGCGTGGCCTCTTCGACGTGTTCCCTGATCTCTTCGATGTTCCGGGGTTGCAGGACAAGACCGACGAGATCATCGTCAAGCGCGGCAATGCTCAGGGTGAGCACCGAACTCGCGACTTCTACGAGCAAATGCTCAGCCGTGCTTTCGGCGAGGCACGGCGCGTGCTACGCGCAGACGGCCACCTCGTCGTTGTGTTCGGACACTCCGACCCCGACGCGTGGCGACGGCTGCTCGGAGCCCTTCACGATGCCGGCTTCGTCGTCACCAGCTCATGGCCGTCGAGGACCGAGACCGCCTCGACTGGGGTGGCAAGCATCAAGGTCACAGTGGCGATTGGCTGTCGCGTTGCCGCCGTGATCCGACCGGTTGCCACCGCCGCTCAGGTCGACCGTGAGGTCGCAGAGCGGGTCAAGACCGCTGTACGGGAGTGGGACCGTGACGGCTTGGCCCTCACTGACCAGCTCATGGCCGCATATGGGCCAGCGATGGAGGCCTTCGGCTGCTACGCCAAGATTCTCAAGCCTGACGGCAGCCAGGCCGAGCTCGATCGCTACCTCACGCTGGCGCGTACCGCGGTTCGCGACGCCACAGCGCTCAAGCTGGACGCGCTGCCGCTTGAGACGTTTGACGCGCCGACCCGGTTCGCCGTCTTCTGGCAGCGGCTCTTCGCGCGGTCGGACGTTCCCAAGGGCGAGGCCCGATTTCAGGCGCAGGCGGACAACCTCCGCCTGGAGGATCTGCGCGGCGCGCTACTCACGGAAAGTAAGAGCGGCTACAAGTTGCGTCTCGACGCCCCGAGCGCTGTCAACGATAAGTCCTCGACGTTCGAGGTGGTCCGGGCTATGGCTGCCGCCTGGGACCAGGGCGCCACCGAAAGCGTTGCCGCTGTCGTCGCTGAGTCTGACCGGCAGCCCACTGACGCGCACCTATGGGCCGTCGTCGGGGAGATCCTCGCGCAGCTGCCTCCCAGCGACACAGTGGCCAAGGCTCTCACCGCCGTTCAGCGCAACGCAGGCACCATAGCCAACCTTGCGCACCGTGTCGCCACTGAGCTTGCTGCTAGCGAGCGCGACGACCAGCTCACCCTGCCGTTCACCACCAAGGAGTCCTGAGCATGTCGACCGGCACCGCTTCGCACTGGGCCGATGTTCTCCCGCTCCGGACCGAGGTCACCGCGTCCGACGGCTCAGTGGGCGAGCTGCAGATGAGCCTGCACAAGGCTGTCTACCAAACCGTTGACGTGCCCTACCGCAAGGTCGACTACTACGGCGACATCACCCAGCCCACCCCCAATCTCGTTGGCTTCTTCAGTCGCGTTGCTCGCCGGCTAGGCACCGACGCCGAGACCACGGCGCTGTTTCACCTGGACCAAGGCATGGGCGGAGGCAAGAGCCATGCCCTTGTCGGGCTGTACCACATGGCCAACTCACCGCAGAAGTTCTTCGCCACGGAGCTGGGCCGTAAGGTCCGCAGTGAAGCGGGGCAGGGCGGCCGCGACGTAGACCTCACCGGCGCCCAGGCCGTCGTCCTCACGGCCGACTACTTCAGCCCTGGCAGGCCCAGCGAGACATTCGGCCCTGCCACGAACCTCTTTGAGCGGTTTCTCTGGTCGCTGACCGGCGGAGACATGGACCGCTACCAGCGCTACGTCGATGGCGGGCCAAATAAGGGGACGCTGCAACACGCGCTCAGCGACGCGGGACGGCCGGTACTCATTCTGCTTGACGAGCTCATGGACTACGTGCTGCAGCTCGCCGACGCGACCAACGTCGACCGCATGCCCAACGAGAAGGCGTTCCTCAACGCCCTCATGGACGCCTGCGACGACGTTCCTCGCGTCGTGTGCGTCGTGGTCATGATACGCAGCGAGCTGGACGAGCGCGGATATCCGCCGCTCGCTGATGATTTCCGCAGCTATGTGTCCGACCGGCTTGTGCGTAACGGCCCCGATGGCAGGGTTGCGGTCACTGAGTCCCACGACTTCGCCTCGATCATCCAACGCCGACTGTTCGAGCCGGCCGAGGTGGGTGCTGCAGCGTCGCACGTGGCCAAGCAGTACGACACGGCGAGCGAAATTGCTTGGCGAGACAAGGTGCTCGACAAGCTAGGCCCGAACCGTGCGTTGACTGGCTTCGCCGAGCGGGTCGAGGCAAGTTACCCCTTCCACCCCGAGCTCATGCGACTGGTGCGAGAGGAGTGGTCACAGGTCCAGAACTTCCAGCGCGTTCGCTCTACGGTCGCGATCTTCGCCCGGACCGCGCTGCACTGGGTTACCGAGCACCAGGCCGGGCGCTGGGCGCCAGCCCTCATCGGCGTCGGCGACATCCCTCTCACCACCGCCCTGGAGCAGTTGTTGTCCTCCGGCCTCTTCATGGGCAACGACCGGGCCATCCAGGGCTATCGCTCTGTCGCCACCACTGACATCACCAGCACCGACGGGTCCGCAGGACGCGCTGTCGCCATCGACCAGCGGCTGCGCAATGCTGGCGTCACCGCCCACCAGGACCACGCAGGCGTGCGCATGGCCACCGCCCTGTTCTGCTACTCGATGGTCGCCCGCCCGCGAGGCGGTCGGGGGGCGACAAAGGCGGAGATGCTTGCGGCGATCCTCGAGCCGACTCCGAAGCCTGGTTCGCCCTACACCGATGCTGAGGAGATCTTCAACGCCCTCACTGGCGAGGACGGCCTAGGCGCACTTGAGATCACCCAGCCGACCAACGCACCCGGGCGCTATTACCTGTCCATCAGGCAGACGCTCCGGATGTACTTCACCGCCTCCCTTGCGCTCGTGGACCCGCCCTCGTGCGAAAAGCTGGTCTGGGAGCAGACGCAGAGGCTGGCTCGGCGCGGAACCTTCGACGAGATCCGCTTCATCGACGCGCCGATGGCTACCGGGGACATCGACCTCCCGCGCACGTTTGACGCGGTGGACTCGGCCGTCACCCGCCTCGTCGTGCTCGACTCGCGCCGCTGGACTCTACTCAACGGCAAGGACACTGTCAGCCGCGCCGAGATTACCGCTCTCCTTGGGCTCGGACCCGACGCTCTTCGCGTGGACAATGCCGCCAGCTGCGTCGTGGCCTGTGTGAATACACAGCGGCGCGACGTGGCGCGCAAGCGAGCCAGAGAAGTCCTCGCCTGGCGCAGTGTGCTCAAGCAGATCAGCTCTGAGGACGTCGACGAATTCCGCGAAGCCACCACCAAGGTGACCGAGGCTGAGGACAAGCTCAAGAAGGACATCGAAAAGGCCTTCCAGCACTACGCTTACCTCGTCCGCGCCTCGGACGGGCTGCATGTGGAGTTCAAGCGACTCGACGACGACGGCAAGTCATCCTTGCGCGGCGATCAGGTGTGGGCGGCGCTCGTCGAGGCTGGTCGCGCCACGAACACGGCAGGGCTCTCGGCGAACTATCTTGCAGCCCTGCTGGATAATTTCGAGCGCACATTGACACCGCGCGAAGTCGTGCAATCTTTCTACAAGAACTCGATGTTCCCCCTGGTTGCCGCGACCGACGAGATACGCCAGGCAATCTTCGCTCTCCTTCGAAGCGGTTGGGAGTTGGCAGACTCCGACGGTGACAAGCTTGCCATCGCGTCCCCGGAACAAATCTCGATTGGCTCCATCAGCCAGAGTCTTCGCCGCGCTGTCAAGGCGGCCGAGACTGTGCCTGCGGCCGGTGTTCCGTCCAAGAGCACAACGACGATCCCGATCCCTAAGCAGCCGAGCGAGCCAGCCAGAGGCGAGGGGCCGAGCGGATTGTTTGGCGTCGACGACCAGGACTATCGGGCTACGGCAGGACAGGCCAGCGAGGCCGGCACTGGAGATGGCATCCCTGCCAGCTCGGATCCCAACTCCTTCAAGCGATACATCGTTGAACTCACCAACCGCAGTATTACTGCACCAGAGGCCCGTGAGCAGGTCTGGCAACTTCTCAAGGAACTTAGCAAGGTCCTAGACGCACCCAGCGCTAACCATCAGCTCATGAGCCTGAGCGTCACGCTTATCACCACGGAGGGCGCACAGGGAGCCATCGAGCAAAAGGCCAAACAGGCAGGGGCACGCGTTAGGGTCGAGGACGACGACTTCTAGCCAGTCAGGCAGCATGAACGGACGCCAAGGCACTGGTACGCGCAGCCGGGCAGATGATTGCCCTGTGCCGACCCGCGATTGGCCGGAGGCTGAGGGACTGGAAAAGGACGGGGAATCGCAGCGCCCCGGCCGGTGTATCCGGTGTGTTGAGGTCCGTGCATGCACCTGAGATTCCTGCCCGCGCGAACGCTATAGGCAGGAGGCTGAGTCGGGTCGGCTTACTTCTTCTTGCCCTGGGTCATGTCGGGGATCTTGGTAGTTGGGTTTTCGCAGCTCATGGACGGTGGGCGCGTGCGCCTGGTGGTCGTCGTTGGTCGTCCTTGGCCGCTGTCAGGCAACCTCGGACGGCCCAGAGACGGCCCAGCATTGCCGCGCGCGATTGACGGCCGGACCCTTGATGCGCGCCGCCTGAACCTCAGGCGAAGACAGTCAGTCACGACGGCGTCTGCGCTGACTGACCACGCACGCGTATGCCTCGCTGCACCCCCGCCAGCCTCAGCCGCGCTGCCGTCGAGACGAGCAAGCCCAGACGACCGGGGCCTGACGGCAGCAGTCGAGCCCTCAGCTTGGGAAACTTGGGTTCTACGGGCTCGGTAGTCCCGCTGACCTGCTGTCGAGCCGCGTCATGACCTAAGGGCGTCTCTGGCTGGGTGACCGCTGTTCCCCATGGCTCCCCGCAGTATCTGGCACGGGTCTGGCACGCGGCGCGTTCAGGTGGATTAGTCAGTCGCTCTGCGAACCCGGCATGCCGATACCGGATCCGAGATCGGTGGAGGCGGTCAACGAGTGTGCCGCGGCCCTGAGATTGTTCTCCCATCTCGGGAGTTCGTCCGGGCCCATCCATTCGCGGTAGTCGGCTGCGACGGACAGGAACTGTGTCTCCTCCGGTGTGCGGGCTGCGACCGTCATCGACAGCCGGTCGGTCACGTCCTTAGGGCTCAACTCGCCTTTCTGAGACCGAACGCGAGGTTCACTAGGAGCCATCGACCAGCTGTCTCCTCGCCGGGAAGGGGTATGTCGAGTTCGTGCAGGGCTTGGACGTACAGTTCACGGATCTCGGCCTCGTCGCTCCTGCGTGGCAGGCCGGCCAGTTCGCGCAGGGCGGGGGAATCACGCCCGTCGACGAGTGCATGAGCAGCAAGCATCGGGAGCTCCTCGGGTGGGAGTATCCCCGCCACATACCGCAAGCGCTGTGTTGCAAGGGGTCAATGCGCCGTGAGAGCAACGAGACGTCTTGGCCACCTGATTACCGTTCAGGCCTCGGCTTCTTTTGGCCCCGGGACTCACCGGGAATCTTGGTGACCTGCGCGTCGGATGCTCTTGAGACCTAAACCTCTCCCTGATCCTTCAGGGTGCGACTCAGCTTGACGAGGTGAGGGTTCGACGGGTCGCGATCCAATCCCTTCCTCACGATTTCGCTCGCTCGCGTCGCATCCTTCGCATAAATGAAAAGCCATGCAAGGAATCCAAGTTCAGAGGGGGTAGCCTCGTCAATTCGGTCCTCCATCAAGCTGATGAGGTTCATAATGGCGAGATGTCGGGCATCAGGGTCCATCTGAATCAGTTGATTGCTTTGCGCGTGAGCAAAGCAGCTAGCCGCGTTAGCGATCTCCGAATACTCAACCCCGGGAATCTCGGCCAAGAGAGTGCGCGCATTCAATTCGCCGGTAACATCCGACAATCGCCGATTAATCCCGATCAACTTTCGAAGAGCCCTAACGCTTTCGCTGTCCTTTTCTAGGAACCGTTCAATTGATGTTCGGGCATTTACCCAGTCTTCTTCCTTCGAGCTCTCCATGTAGAACTCTGCAATTCGCAACCAAGCGCCAGGATACTGGTCAGCAACGTACTCCAGTGCCCGCATCTGAGTCTCATAGTTTTCGCCGCGCAAGCGGAGCGCATCGATAACCCTAATCATTCGCTCGACACGAGGAGCCATGCCACGGGCAACATCGATGACTTGCATTGGGCCGAATTGCTGAATGAGGGCTGTATCCGCGAGGACTGCAGCTCTAAAGGGGCTGAGCTTAAGCTTGCTCTGACCAAAGACGCTGGCCGTGACAGGCGTGCGAAGAAATTCTCCACCTTGTTGGTCCGTGACAACTTCAATCATCGAGTAGCGTTCAAGCTGGCTCAGCGCATCGCTCACATCGATTGTGTCATTCTGCGGCCTGAGTAGCGCTGCTTCGAGGGCCATACGTGGAACAAGCGAGCGCCAGTTGCTGAGGGTCAGAAAGACGCGCTGCGCCGCCGGGGTCAAGAGCCCGTAAGATCGTTCAAACAGAGCCCTGAGTGAATCCTCCTTATTTAGAAAAAGATGCTTAACGGGTACGGCCTTACCTTCTCGCTGGGCGTCACCTAGGAGTATTTTGGCAAAGTATGGATGCCCATCTGTCTCGTCGTAAAGTGAATCAATGTAGGCGTGATTTAGCAGGCCTTCTATTCTCAATTTCCGAGCGGTGTTCACCACGAGGTCTTCAAATTCGTCGCGTTTGAGTCCGCGGATCTCCACCGGGAAGTCCGCTTTAAAATCTCGCATACGCGTGGTTATGAGAACCTTGTTGGGGCACCGCACATAGGAATCGATGAACTGGTAAAGCTCGATTGGATGCGCAGCCGTCTCGAAGTTGTCGAATACTAGCAAAAGACGTCGATTTGGATCGCGATCAGAGAGGCTGCTAGCGAGATACTCAGTCGCTTTGAACCCCTTCTCCTTGGATGAGCTGGGATGCATCAACGCGGCAAACTGCTTAGCAATATCTTCTTTAGAGAGGACCGCAGGGCGGACCGGCTTGGGCCCCGTAGATAGCAGGTCAATATCGCGGGAACTAAACCAAAGGATGGCGAAGTAGTCGCCGGAATCGGCCAACTTATGAAGAACCTCGAGTGCGAGCGAAGTTTTACCGATCCCGCCTCGTCCGACTAGAGTAATAATTGGGTAGCGGTCAGCCTCTTTGAGGAGGTCGATTACTTCATTTTCTATGTCAGGTCGTCTGATGTAATCCGGCAGGCCTGGGGGAATATTGGCAAATGAGTTGCCGTCGACATCGAGGTTCAGCTTCCCCTCGGTCTCGCTGGGGGGAAGTGACTCAGGTGGCGTCTGGTAGGCTTCGGCGTTTTTCCGATGCCGAGTGTCCGAAATGTAGGAGAGCAATTCATAGCTTGAAGTGGGAACCTGGGCAGATTTCGACTTATACCCACCGTTGGCAACAAATACATCTTGGACGTCCACGTCGCTCGACATTAGTGGAACGGCCAGTAGACGATCAGCTATTCCAATGTAGACACCATCCTGGTACGCGTGATCCCTTTCGTTTTTAAGGTATGAATATCTCTCAATGTTTCCGGCGATCAAGGAGACCCGATATTTTCCAGAAATGTTCCGATGGAGATAGATCCATGGTGTAGAAAATATTGAGCAGCCAATCAGAAGTGCTGTTATCGACTTTTCTAGTGACGGTGCAGCTGCAGAGCACTTAACTCCGGTGATTGCGCCATGCCCCCGCGTCCTATTGCGCAGTGCGGCAAACGCGGTGGTCCACCATTGAATGTTGGATTTCCGTGGCGCTTCCTCTAGGGTGTCATCGATGGACTTCGCTGCAGCGCTTAGGGCGTCAATTGCGGTACGTTGCCATGAATCTGATCCTTGGGAAAAGTTTTCCGTGAACTCGCGCACGAATGGGCGCGCCTCAGTGGCAATGAAAGCGCTAGCCGGTCCAACGAGAACCTCACTGAAAGCGCGACTCCACTCGCCAATTCCGTCTGCGCGAGATAGCTGGTATTCAATTTTGTAGCGCTGTCGATCGCGATCGCTCTCAACGCATGCCAATGTGGCCACGGTCATCAGCTTTACCGCAAGTTCGCCTAGCAGCATGAGATCATGGAAGTAAGCGATATCTGAATCGAGCTTGCTCTGCTCAACGCGTTGCCACATGCGGTCGAGAATTTTGGAGTCGAACATCGTCACGCGCCCCCCAACGTGAAGAAACCCGGTCAAAGTATTGAGAACCCGCCCAAACGACCTACCGCACCAGCAGGCTTGTGACCTGAACTGGGGTCGTTCGCGCTGTCGAGAAGAATAGCGCCTCTTGTGGCTCAAATGGGGTACGGGGACCACAACTTGTGGGCGCGTCAGGTCATCCCACCACTAGATGTGGGGATAGCTGCGAGCCTTTCAGGCTACTGGCAGCCACTGACAGCGGTTGGCGTAGCGGCTTGGGGGGATGATCGTGGCCCCTTGAGATTCCCGCGCGTTGGACGGTCTGTAGACCTACCTCCTTCACTCACCACTCACCCCAGCTCCCGGTTGACGCTCGTCAACGCTGCCAATTACGCGGTCGACCTAGGGGAGCTGCGGGAGAACCCGATCACGGCCGTCCGCTGGCAGAAGCCGAAGGTGTCCAACCAGGTCGATCCACGGGTGGTCGCCAACCCGGAGCAGGCTTGCAATCTCCTGGCGGCCGTTTCCTACGTGGGCGGTTATCGGCGTGCTCGTGGCCGGCGCCTCGTGGGTTTGTTCGCTGCCATGTACTTCGGCGGGCTCCGGCCGGCTGAGGCGGTCGGCCTCGCTGAGATGGATCTAGGCCTTCCCGAGCAGGGCTGGGGATCGGCATTGCTCCATCGGACTCGTCCGTCGGTCGGCAAGCAGTGGACCGACTCGGGGGAGACCCACGACGACCGCGGGCTCAAGAACCGACCGACCGAGGACGTCAGGCGGGTGCCGATCCCGCCTCACCTCGTAGCCGTGTTCCGCGAGCACCTGGCCACCTTCGGCACGGCAGACGACGGGCGGCCTTTCTTCAGCGAGAAGGGCTCGGTCGTCCCGTCCTCCACCTACTACCGGGTCTGGCAGGAGGCTCGGCTCCTGGCTCTCCCGCCAGCCGCCGCGGCCTCGCCGCTCGCAAGTCGCCCATACGACCTACGGCACTCGGCGCTGTCGACGTGGCTCAACGCTGGCGTCGACCCCACCGAGGTCGCCGAGCGCGCCGGCAACAGCGTTGAGGTCCTGCTAACCCGCTACGCGAAGTGCCTCGACGGGCGGCAGGACGTCGCCAACCGGCGAATTGAAGATCTGCTTCGCGAGTACGAGTGAGTCACAGCAACCGCATCGACGCCCTCGGCAGCGTGCCGGGGGGGCGTCGTTTGCCTGGGCCGTCAAGCTGAGCGAGTGGCCTGGGCTTGCTCCGAGGCGAGCAGACGTCTAAGGCTCCTTCGCTCGCTATTGAGCTCAGCAAGCATCCGAGAGCTATTTTGCGCGAAATCGGGCTGGACTTCGACGCCGAGGTCCTGACGCAGAGTGACCCGCAGGAGGTACACGCCGTCGGACAGTGGACCGCTGAACCAAGTTCCGGCACGGGTGTACGCCCCTACGAGATCGGGACTGGTCGGCAACTGCTTTACGACGGTGTACCCGACTCCGAGCGCCCGGTTGAGGGCCGAGGCGATCTCATGGACGTCTTTCGGTAGAGCCATCTGTGCCACCGAGTAGTTCTCCAACCAAGCGTCCTTGGCAGCGTCAAGGGTTGCGGGTTCCGCGGCCTGACCGCGCTCGGCCGCTCGGACTGCGTCTCGGGCAGCGACGCGGTAGGCGCGAGCCGTGGTGTTCAATCGTGCATAGAGATCCCGTCGGGCCTGCTGCGCTCGGTCGTGGCGGTCTTCTGCCCGTTCACGATCGGCCCGCTGGTTCTGCTCGCGGGTGACGCGCTGGCTGAGCACTGCCCCACCGAGAGTTCCGCCCAGTGTCCCCACAACTCCGATGAGTGCGACGGCAAGCGTGGTCACGTCCACGAGATCCCCCAACTCGTCCATTCATCTGCCTGCGGACGGCCTAAGACGGCGTGACAGGCGCATCAAGGCTTGGGCTCCCCACCCGAGCACCGTCCGACATCGGGACGAAGATAGCGGGGAGGGCGGCTGCATGGCGTGTAGGTGACGCGCCACCTGCGGCGATGCCCCAAGATCCCGTCCACGCCTCGTCCACAGCCCCCGACATACGCCCGCTCCGAGCGGCACACGTCTGCACATACGCGAAGACCCCGGCCTCAGCGTTTCCGCTGGTGACGGGGTCTTTGGACACCTCATAAGGGGTGCCCCCGGCAGGATTCGAACCTGCGCACACGGCTCCGGAGGCCGTGACCGCGTCCCGTGCCGCGCGGCGGACAGTTATGGTGCGCCCAACTGTTCACCCTCGGCTGACCTGTCAGTTACGGAGGGGCTGCGACTGCTCGTTCGTAACCCTTCGTTGTGCGTCATAGCCCTGCAGCGAAGTCCACGAAGGCGGCCCACTCCGAGCTCCGGAAGGTGAGTTGGGCACGGGCGGAAGCCTTCGAGTCTCGGACATGGACAGTGCCGGGTGCAGCGGCGACCTCGATGCATTCGCCACCTTCACCACCGCTGTAAGTGCTCTTGAACCAGGCAAGTTCGGAGGCGGACTTCGCGGCTACCTCGGTGCTCATCGCTCTCCCAACTGGTCGTTGATCAGGGCAAGGGACTCGCGTGGAGTAAGAGCCTGCCCGCGAATGCTGCTATAGCGCGCGGCCAGGATACGCACCTCCTCCGGATCCGCGATCAAGTGGCTGGCGCCCTGCACCTCCAGGTACGCGACCTGCGGCTTCCCTTTGGGAGTCAGGAGGACGAAGGGACCATCCACACCAGGGTTCTCGTCGCATGCCAAGGGCAGTACCTGAAGGGCGATGTTGCGTAGTCGGGCCAGGCTGAGCAGGTGCCGCAACTGGTCCTCCTGGACCTTCCTTCCGACGATCTCGCGCCGTAGCACGGCTTCATCGATGACCGCCGTGACCATCGGCGGAGGCCAACGGGTCAGAATCTCCTGGCGGGCCAGCCTCGCAGTCACCCGCTGTTCGATCGTCTCCTCGGCCCACAGTGGCTGCCGCACAGTGAACGTGGCACGGGTGTACTCCTCCGTCTGCAACAGCCCCGGCATTGTGACCATGCTAAAGAAGTTGATCTCAACCGCACTGTCTTCCAACCGTGCATAGTCTCGAAACCAAGCCGGATGCCGAACCCGCGCCTTCGCCTTGGCCTTTTCCACGTCCTCGATCGTGGCCTTCAACAGCCCACTGGCGCTGAGTAGTTCATCCGCCGCCTCCAGGAACTCCCTCTGCGGAGTCCGTCTTCCCCGCTCCAGCGAGGAGATCAGGTCCTCGCTGTATCCGAGCCGCTCCCCCAGCTCCTTCTGCGTGAGGTCGGCCCGCTCCCGAAGTAGCTTGACCTGCTTGCCGATTGCCCGGCTCAAGTCGGTGGCCTGCTCGCCTTCGTCGTAAGCCTCCTGCGGCTCCGTCACCGTCATCCCAGCACCGCCCTGCCGTCTTTCACCGCCACCACGTCACGGCCGACACCCCGTACAGGACACCGTCCGTACCGGTACACACACCCTGCGTACCGAAGGATTCCCTGGTCAGGGTAGAGCGAGGCGGCCACGCTCAGTGACATGAAGTCAGAAATCTCCACCCGGCAGTTCAGTCAGCTCCTCAGCGCCACGCCTCGCGGCGCACGGCTTGCCCGGCTGCTGGCCGTGCAGCAGATCGGTGAGTGGGGCTGGCCGCCCAGCTGCACGGTGAGCGAGTGCGCAGGGGTGGTCGTCGGTGAGCTGGCGGCGAACGCGGTCGCGCACGGGCGCGTGCAAGGGCGCGGGTTCCGGCTCACGCTCACTGTCGGGGCCTCCGACACGCTCCGTATTGAAGTCGCCGACCCACGAGGCGATCGGCGGCCCCTGGTGCGTCGTACCGCGAGTTCCAGCGACGAAACGGGCCGCGGGCTGCTCCTCGTCGAAGCGCTGGCTGCCCGGTGGGGCAGTGAGCCATGGCCGCCGTCCGGAAAGGTCGTGTGGGCGGAGATCGATCTCACCTGCCCTGTGACCGCCGCTTTCGCATGCGCCGATCAGCCGGCAACCGGGACTGTCCCGGCACCTGCACCCGAGGCGGCAGACTGATGACGGAGGAGGAGCGTCCGGCTTCACAGAAAGGGCCCCGACCAGGTCATAAGACCAGGTCAGAGCCCGGATGGCAGACGAGTCGGGCTATACGCCGGGTTCTGTCGCCCGGTCGCCTCGCGGCGGCCGGGGAGACGGCCATCCATCTAGGGCCGACGTTGCCGTCGGCCTCGTGCGGTCTACCCGCGGACTCGGGCGGGCAGCCCTCGAACGTCCGCGCAGGGTCGCCCCTTCTTTCGAAAGGGCGGCCCCTCTTGACCTTGCTCCGGGTGGGGTTTACCTAGCCGCCTGAGTCGCCTCAGGCGCTGGTGGTCTCTTACACCACCGTTTCACCCTTACCGAGAGCCGGAGCTCTCGGCGGTTTGCTTTCTGTGGCACTGTCCCGCGGGTTACCCCGGGTGGCCGTTAGCCACCACCCTGCCCTGTGGAGCCCGGACGTTCCTCGGGGAGGTCCACAAGAACCTCCACGCGGCCGTCCGCCCGGCTCGTCTGCCGTATCGACCATGATACCGGGCGTGCGGCTCGCCCCGGTCCCGCCGTCGCCGTCGCGGTCGCGGTCGCGGTCGCGGTCGCCAGGACCGAGCCTGCCAGGATCAGGGCGAAGGCGGCGAGGATGCCGGGAGTCAGGCTTTCGTCCAGGAAGGCGGCGCCCGCCGCGACCGCGACGGCCGGGTTGACGTACGTGATCACCGTCGCCCTCGTCGGGCCCGCCTCCTTGATCAGCTCCAGGAAGGCCACGAAGGCGATCGCCGTGCACACCACGCCCAGGCCGGCCAGGGCCGACAGGACCTGGGGGGAGGGGATCGCGGAGGGCCGGGTCATGACGGCCGCGGGGGCGTAGACCAGCGCCGCCAGGGTCAGGCAGGGGGCCGTGAGCTGGAGGGACGGTACGTCCTTCAGGTGGCGGGCGGCTATCACGGGCGCCGTCGCGTAGCCGACGACCGTCAGCAGGACCTCGGCGAGCGAGCGGGCGTCTCCGCCGGTCAGCCGCGGGATGGTGAGGACCGCCACGCCGGACAGGCCCAGGGCCAGGCCGGTGACGCGGCGGGCGCCGAGCCGTTCGGTGTCGCCGAGGAGGCGGGCCGCGGCCACGCCGACGATCGGCACGCCCGCGATCAGCAGGCCCGCGGTGGAGCTGGACAGGTGGCGCTCGGCGTCCGTCAGGGTCCACCACGGGGCCACGACCTCGATGCACGCGAAGGCCAGCATCGGGCGCCAATGGGCCCGTACGGTCCGGATCAGGCCGCCTTGCGCGAGGGCGAAGGGAAGCAGGAGCACGGCGCCCACCGCGCAGCGCGTGAACACCACCACGGACGGGGACACACCGTCCACCGCCACCTTGATCATCAGATAGGGGATGCCCCAGACCACTCCCATCAGGGAGAACAGGAACCAGCCGCGTGCAGTCATACGGGCAGTGTCGGCCGGGTCAGCGCCCACCGTCTTGAACGCTGTTGCGGTACGCCGCCGGGGTCACGCCCACCACCCGGCGGAACCACCGGGTGAGGTGCGCCTGGTCCGCGAAGCCGACGAGCCCCGCGACCTCGGCGGGGCGCAGCCCGGACTCCAGCAGCCCGCGGGCCCGGTTCACCCGGTACTGGGCCAGCCAGGCATAGGGCGGTATCCCCATCGTCGTACGGAAGGCTCGTAGGAGCTGGTAGCGGGACAGGCCCAGGTCGGCGGCGAGGCAGGCGAGGGAGGGGGGTGCCTGGAGTTCGTCGGCGAGGCGGTCGCGTACGGCGAGGGCTATGGGGGCGGCTCCCGGGACCGTGTCGCAGGCCGGGCGGGACGTGGAGTGGCGGCGAGCCAGCGCCGTGAGCAGCCACGGGACGCGGGACTCGGCCTCCAACGGGTCGGGGCACGCGCTCAGTTCGGTGTGCGCGGCGCGCAGAGCGGCGGCCAACTCGGGGTCGTCGAGGAGGGGTTCGCGGAAGTGCGGGAGGCCGCCGAGGGTGCCTTCAGTGAGGAGGGTGGGCTCCGCGTACAGGGCCTGGTAGGCGTAGCCGTCGCAGGCGGCCGGGCCGCCGGTGTGCATCTCGCCGGGGGCCAGCACGACGATGGAGCCCGGACCGGTGTGGATGCGGCCGCCGCGGTAGTCGATGATCTCGGAGCCGCCGACGCAGACGCCGATGGTGAACTCGTCGTGGGCGTGCGGTGCGTAGCGGTGCCGGTCGAAGCGGGCGGTCAGCAGGTCGAGGGGCCGGCCGTCACGGCCGAGGGCGGCCCGGGTCCAGCGGGCCTCTTCGCGTACGGTCACTGTCGCCTCCCCGTGTGCTGCTCTCAGGGGTGCAACGCGTGCGTCCTCCGATTCCATGCCGAGAGTTTTCGCCCCCTCCGCCCCTACCCGTCCCGTATCTGGGGGGGCTCCGCCCCCCAGACCCCCCGTATCGCGCTTCGCGCTCGTCCTCAAGCGCCGGACGGGCTGAAAGCGGACTGAAAGATCTCAAGCGCCGGACGGGCTGACAGGCCTGAAGCGGACCTTCGCCGTGCCCGGGTCGGCCTGGGTGAGGCGGACGCGGAGTCGCTCGCCCAGGGGGAGGTTCGTCGTCCCGCCCTCGATGCGGGCGACGACCGCCGGGAACTCCAACTGCACGGTTCCGACGGTGGGTTCATGCTCGTGTACGTCCACCACGCAGCCCTCGAAGAGGTCGCCCACCCGGTCCTTGAGCAGCACGGCCTCCACGATGTCGACGCACTCGCGCTCGACCGTGCCCGCGCGCCGGGTGCCCTCCGCCATCTCCTTGGGGAGGTCGTCGAGGGCCGCGAGCACCCATTCCGGAGGTGATTGGCCGGTGGCGGCGGCGAGGCAGATCTCCGAGGCGTAGCGGTCGGCGAGGCGGCGCAGGGGGGCCGTGCAGTGGGCGTAGGGCGCGGCGACGGCGGCATGGGAGGTGACCTCCGGCAGGACCCCGTCCCGGAACACCGTGTAGCCCGCGCCGCGCAGCAGCGTCGTGCACTCCTGGAGGAAGGCCGCGTGGTCCGGCCGGTGCGGGTCGAGGGTGCGGATGAGCTGCGCGTACGAGACATGGTGCGGCCAGTCGATGCGCAGGGCCGTGGCCGTACGGCGCAGCCGGCCGACCGCGCCGTCGGGGGCGGCGGGCAGCGTGCGCAGCACCCCCGTGCCGTGCGCGAGCATCAGCGCGGCCGCCGTCATTCCGGTGAGCAGGGAGATCTGCGCGTTCCAGCCGTCGGCGGGCAGCGGGGCGCGGTACGCCGGTTCGTACGTCCCGTCCTTCTCGACGATCTCCTGCTCGGGCACGTTGAGTGAGATGCCGCCGCGTTCCACCTCCAGGCGCTCGCGCAGCACCCCGATGTCCTTGAGCAGGGCGACCGCTTCCTCCGCCGTCCCCGCGTCGATCCGCTCCTGAACGTGCGCGTAGTCCAGCTTGGCCCGGCTGCGGACGAGGGCGCGGCGGACGTCGGCCGACTGCGTACGGCCGTCCGCGTCGAGGTCGATCGTCCACAGCACGGCCGGGCAGGTCTGGTCCGGGAGCAGGCTGGCCACGCCCTCGGAAAGCCGCGTCGGGTGCAGCGGGACCTTCTCGTCGGGGAAGTAGAGGGTCATCACGCGCCGGTGCGCCTCGGCGTCCAGGGCACCGCCGGGGGTGACGAAGGCGGCGACGTCGGCGATGGCGTACCGGACGCGGTAGCCGCCGGGGCGCCGGGACAGGTGCATCGCCTGGTCGAGGTCGGTGGACGTCGGCGGGTCGATGGTGAACAGGGGGATGTCCGTCGCGTCGTACGAGGGGAGTCGGGGTGGCCGCCCGGCCTCCTCCAGCACCTCGGGCGGGAAGCTCTCGGGCACATCGAGCTCGGTACGCAGTGCGCGCAGCGCGGCCCGCAAGGGGGCCTCGGCTGCGCCGGTGACACGTATGGGGCGGCGAGGCATACAGCGAGCGTAGGCACAATCCGGCCCGTCCGGCGTGTGAGGAGGAGGCCGTTAGGCCGATACGGGGGTGCGGGGGCGGAGCCCCCGGGGGCGGGAGCGGCCCGACGGCACCCCTTAGGCTGGCGCCGGGCCAAGTCCACCGTGAGGAGAAACAACCGTGCTCGTGCTGCTGCCGCCCTCCGAGGGAAAGGCCCCCTCCGGCCGGGGAACCGCGCTGAAGCTGGAGTCGCTGTCCCTGCCGGGCCTCACCGAGGCGCGGCGGGCGGTCCTCGACGAGCTGGTCGAGCTGTGCGTGGGCGACGAGGAGAAGGCGCGCGAGGTGCTCGGACTGAGCGAGGGCCTGCGCGGCGAGGTCGCCAAGAACACGGGGCTGCGGACGGCGGGCGCGCGGCCGGCCGGGGAGATCTACACGGGTGTCCTGTACGACGCGCTCGACCTGGCCTCGCTGGACAGCGTGGCCAAGCGGCGCGCGGGCCGCTCGCTGCTGGTGTTCTCGGGCCTGTGGGGCGCGGTCCGGGTGAGCGACCGGATCCCCTCGTACCGCTGCTCGATGGGTGTGAAGCTGCCCGCGCTCGGGGCGCTGGGCGCGTACTGGCGTACGCCGATGGCCACCGCGCTTCCCGAGGCGGCAGGCGACGGACTCGTACTGGACCTGCGGTCCTCGGCGTACGCGGCGGCCTGGAAGCCCAAGGGCGAGGTCGCCGGGCGGACGGCGACCGTGCGGGTGCTGCACGCGCAGATGGTGAACGGGGTCGAGAAGCGGTCCGTCGTCAGCCACTTCAACAAGGCCACCAAGGGCAAGATCGTCCGCAGTCTGCTCACCGCCGGCGCGGCACCGAGGAACCCGGCGGAGCTGGTGGAGGCGCTGCGGGACCTCGGATACGTGGTGGAGGCGGTGGCGCCGGTCAAGGCGGGCAGGCCTTGGGCGCTTGACGTGGTGGTGACGGAGATCCACTGAGCGGCCTTCCGCCGTACGTCATCCGCTGAGCACCGTTCCGCCGCACGTCATCCGCTGAGCGCCCTTCGCCGCATGTCATCCGCTGAGCACCCCTCAGCCGTATGTTGCAACATGTGCAATGACCTTTGCGCATGTTGCTCACCCCGGGCAGGATGAGGGACATGACCTCGCCACTGCCCCCGTCTTCGCCTGCCTCCGTACTGGATCTCGCACCCGTCGTGCCCGTGGTCGTGGTCACGGACGCCGCCGATGCCGTGCCGCTCGCGCGGGCGCTGGTCGCGGGTGGGCTGCCGGCGATCGAGGTGACACTGCGGACGCCGGCCGCGATGGCCGCGATCCGAGCGATCGCTGCGGAGGTGCCGGACGCGGTGGTCGGCGCGGGCACGGTTCTTACGCCGCAGCAGGTGGCGGACTCGGCGGCGGCGGGCGCCCGCTTCCTGGTCAGCCCCGGCTGGACGGACGTACTGCTCGGAGCCATGGAGGCGTCCGGGGTGCCGTATCTGCCGGGGGTGTCCACCACGTCGGAGGTGGTGGCGCTGCTGGAGCGCGGCGTACGCGAGATGAAGTTCTTCCCGGCTCAGGCGGCGGGCGGTACGGCGTATCTCAAGTCACTGGCGGGCCCGCTCCCCCAGGCGCGGTTCTGCCCGACGGGCGGCATCGGCCCCGCCTCCGCTCCGGAGTATCTGGCTCTGCCCAACGTCGGCTGTGTGGGCGGGAGTTGGATGCTCCCCGAGGACGCGGTCGCGGCGCGGGACTGGGGGCGGATCGAAGCCCTCGCCCGCGAGGCCGCCGCGCTCAGGACACGCGGGTGACGGCCTTGGCTCAGGACCCCGGGTGACGGCCTTGGCCCAGGACACCCGGTGATCACCTTGGCCCAGGACACCCGGTGATCACCTTGGCCCAGGACACTCGGTTGATCACCTTGGCCCAGGACACCCGGGTGACACCTTGGCTCAAGACACCCGGGTGACGATCTGAGGACTCAGGACACGCGGATCACGACCTTGCCGAAGGCGACCCCGCTCTCGTAGTACGAGAACGCCTCGCGCACCTCGTCGCTGCCGAAGCCGAAGACCCGGTCGACGACGGGGCGCGTTCCGTGCAGCGTCAACGCCCTGTTCATCGACTCGAAGTGGGCCCGGCTGCCGACGAACACCCGGCGGATGGTCGCCAGGCTCGCCGCGTACGCCGCGTTGGAGATCTCGATACCGGGCCTGCGCGGGTTGCCGGTGATGAGGAGCACGATCTGGCCGTAGAGCGCGGCGGCGCGCATCGACTGCTCGATGGTGTCGGGGCCGTTGGTCTCGACGACCAGGTCGGCGCCCCGACCGCCCGTCAACTCCCGTACCTCGAGCCCCCATTCAGGGTTCTCGGCGTAGTTGACAACGTGGTCGGCGCCGAGCGCCTTGAGGCGGTCGGCCTTGACGGCGCTCGACGTCGTCGCGATGACCTCGGCGCCCAGCATCTTGGCGAACTGCACCACGAAGAGGGACAGCGCGCCGGTGCCGAGAGTAAGCACGCTCTGGCCGGGGGCGAGGCGCTCGCCGCCGGTGAGGGAGTGCCAGGCGGTGACCCCGGCGCAGGGCAGGCAGGCGCCCTCCTCCCAGGTCAGGTGGTCGGGGACGCGTACGGCGGCCTCCTGGTCGAGACGGGCGTACTCGGTGAGCATGCCGTTCAGGGTGGCGCCCGGCTGGTCGAAGAGGGCCGGGGTGATCCGTCCGTCGAGCCAGTTCGGGAAGTACGTGCTCGCCACCCGGTCGCCGACCGCGAACCGGGTCACCTCCGCTCCCACCGCGACGACCTCACCCGCTCCGTCGCTCACCGGAATCACGTCCGGCACTGCCTTCAGCGGGTACGTCCCGTTCAGGAGCAGGAGATCGCGCTTGTTGAGGGAGACGGCGCGGACGTGGACGAGGATCTCGCGGGGCCCGGGCTCGGGGCGGGCCGACTCACGCGGGACGATGCCGTCGATACGGCCGAGCATTTCGAGGTGGTACGCGCGCATGTCCGCTCCCTGGGGTCCAATGGGGGTCCGTGGATGCGTCCATGCTGCTCGGGCGGGGTACGGCGCTCAATTCCCGGCCGGGTATGACGGCGACGTCGTACCCATGACGTACAACTGATCCCATGACGGCCAGCATCTCCACCGAGCCTCCCGCCTTCGCCCGGGAGCTGTTGCGCTGGCGCACCACGCGCCGGGTCAGTCAGCTGGAGCTCGCCTCACGGGCGGGGACGACGCAGCGGTACGTCAGCTTCATCGAGCGTGGGCGCTCGGTGCCCGGCAGGGAGATCGTGGTCAGGCTCGCCGAATCGCTGGGCCTGACACTGCGGGAGCGCAACACACTGCTCCTGGCGGCCGGTTACGCGCCCGCGTTCGCCGAGTCGCCGCTCGACGCGGTCGCGCTGAGACCCGTACGGGAGGCGCTGGACAGCGTCCTCGAAGGGCATCTGCCGTATCCGGCGGTCGTCGCGGGGCCGCGGGGTGAACTCGTCGCGGCGAACGCGGCGTTCGACGTGCTCACCGAGGGCGCGGACGCGTCGCTCCTCGCACCGCCCGTCAATGTGCTGCGGCTGGCGCTGCATCCGCGCGGGATGGGGTCACGGGTGGTGAACCTGGACGCGTGGGGGCAGCACATCGTGGAGAACCTGCGCGCCCGGGCCGTACGCAGCCCCGATCCGCACCTCGACGCGCTGGCCGAGGAGTTGGCGGGGTATGTACCGGCGAGCGAGCCCGGCGCGGACTACCTCGGCTTCGCCGTACCACTGCGACTGCGCTGCCCCGAGGGCGAGTTGAGGCTGCTCACCACGCTGACGTCGTTCGCGACGGCGGTGGACGTCACGCTCGCCGAGCTCCACCTGGAGGCTTTCCTCCCGGCGGACCGGGAGACCGCCGAGATCCTGCGCGGCCGCGCCGCTCAGCGCAGGTGAGAGGTGTCGTTGAACAGCCGTACGCTCGCGTTGCCGTCCGCGTAGTACGCCACCGCCGAGAGCGAGGCCGCCGACAGCTCCATGCGGAACAGGGACTCCGGCGGAGCGCCGATGGCCAGGCGTACGAGGGTCTTGATCGGGGTGACGTGGGTGACGAGGAGAACGGTGCGGCCCGCGTACGAGGCGATGAGCTTGTCGCGCGTGGTCGCCAGGCGGCGGGCGGTCGCCGCGAAGCTCTCGCCGCCGCCGGTCGGTTCCGCCTTCGGTGAGGCGAGCCAGGCGTTCAGATCGTCGGGGTAACGCTCCCGCACCTCGCCGAATGTCAGCCCCTCCCAGGCGCCGAAGTCCGTCTCGCGCAGTCCGTCCTCGATGACCACGTCGAGCCCGAGGCGGGCGGCGACGGCTCCCGCGGTCTGCCGGGTCCGGGCGAGCGGCGACGACACGATGGCCTCGATGGTGCCGCGTGCGGCGAGCGCGGCGGCGACTCGTTCGGCCTGTTCCCGGCCCACGTCCGACAGCGACGGGTCGCTGCCGCCGCTGCCGGAGAACCGCTTCTGGGGGGTCAGCGGGGTCTCGCCGTGCCGCAGCAGTACGAAGGTGGCGGGGGCGCCCATGTCGGGGGCGGCGCCCCAGCCGACGGTCGGCGCGGGCGCCCCGGTCGGCGCCGTCGCCACGTTCCCCGCCGCCCGCACGTCGGCTCCGGCCTTCGCGGCTTCGCCACCGGGGTCCGTCTGTGACGGGGGGCCGCTGCGAGTCGCCAGACCGCCGGCCGGTGGCGGAGCCGCAGATGTCACAGCCCCGCGCCCCGGATGGGGCGCTCCCGTGCCCGGCGCTTCAGAGGCCACCGGGCTGCTGCCCGCACCCGCCAGCGCCGCCCGTGCCTTCGCGGCTTCGCCGCCGGGGTCCGCCTGTGACGGGGGGCCGCTGGGAGTCGCCAGGCGGCCGGCCGGTGGCGGAGCCGCGGATGTCACAGCCCCGCGCCCCTTGCGGGGCGCCAGCGCCGCGCGGGCCTTCGCCGCGCCCGCGGTCGCGTCGCCCGGCGGGCCCGGTGGCTCGGGCAGCGCGGACCGTGTTGCCGCCGCGTCCAGCTCCGCCGTGGAAGTCGACGGTGACCACTGCTCGCCGCGCCGTCCCGCGTCCATGGCCTCGTTGGCCAGGCGGTCGGCGTGTTTGTTGTGCTCGCGCGGGATCCACTCGTAGGTCACCTGCGCGGGCGGGAAGACCCGGGCCGCCTCGGCGGCCAGCGGTTTCATGTCCGGGTGCTTGATCTTCCAGCGGCCGGACATCTGCTCGACGACGAGCTTGGAGTCCATGCGGACCCGGACGCGCGCGGTGGGGTCGAGCTCACGCGCGGCCGTCAGCCCGGCCACCAGGCCCCGGTACTCCGCGACGTTGTTGGTGGCGATACCGATGTACCCGGCGCGCTCCGCCAGCGTCTGGCCGGTGGCCGCGTCGATGACCACGGAGCCGTAGCCCGCGGGTCCCGGGTTGCCCCGGGAACCCCCGTCGGCCTCGACGATGAACTCCCGCACGCGACAGGCTCCTTACAGACCGGACTCGGAGGTGCGCACCAGGATGCGGCGGCAGTTCTCGCAGCGCAGCACGGTGTCCGGGGACGCCGCCTTCACGTCGTTGACCTCGGTGATGTTGAGCTCGAGACGGCAGCCCTCGCAGCGGCGCTGGTAGAGCCGGGCGGCGCCGACGCCGCCCTGCTGCTCGCGCAGCTTGTCGTAGAGCTTGAGCAGGTCGGCGGGGATCGTGCCGGCGATGACCGAGCGCTCCTTGGTCGCCGTGGCGGCCTCGCCGTCGAGCTGCTCGAAGGCGGCGTCGCGGCGCCCGGTCGCGTCGTCGATCTTCGACTGCACGGAGGAGACGCGCTCGGTCAGCTCGGCGACCCGCTCCTGGGCGGACTCGCGGCGCTCCATGACCTCCAGGACGACGTCCTCGAGGTCGCCCTGGCGCTTGGCGAGGGAGGTGATCTCGCGCTGGAGGTTCTCCAGGTCCTTGGGCGAGGAGACGGCGCCGGAGTCGAGGCGCTTCTGGTCGCGGACGGCGCGCTGGCGCACCTGGTCGACGTCCTGCTCGGCCTTGGTCTGCTCGCGGGCGCAGTCGCTCTCCTCGGTCTGCGCGGCGACGAGCAGATCGCGCAGCTGGGTGAGGTCCTTGGTCAGCGACTCGATCTCGGCGTGCTCGGGCAGCGACCTGCGCTTGTGCGCGAGCTGCTGCAGACGGGCGTCGAGGGCCTGGACGTCGAGAAGTCGGATCTGGTCGGCGGGCGCGGCGTTCAGTTGGGGGCTCCTGATGTGTCGGTCGGTGAGGCCGCGTGGGCGGTCCAGGGGTCGGTGACCGTCTTGGAGACGTGGACCCTGAGGCCCCATCCGTGGCGGTCGGAGATCTCGTCGAGCTGGGCGGCGGCCAGCTCGCACCAGGGCCACTCGGTGGCCCAGTGCGCCGCGTCGAGCAGCGCGAGAGGACTGTGGGCGCGGTCCGCCATGAACTCTGCCGCAGGGTGATGGCGCAGGTCCGCGGTGAGGAAGGCGTCCACGCCGGCGGCGCGGACGTCGTCGAGGAGGCTGTCGCCGGAGCCGCCGCTGACCGCGAGGGTCCGTACGAGCGCCTCGGGGTCGCCCGCGACGCGGATGCCCTGCGCGGTGGCGGGCAGCCGCTCGGCGGCGCGGGCGGCGAGTTCGCGGACGGTCAGCGGGTGGTCCAGCTCGCAGACGCGGCCGAGGCCCCGGCAGCCTTCCGGGTCCGTCGGGTCCGGTACGAGGGGTCGCAGGACCCGCAGGTCCAGCGCGCCGGCGAGAGCGTCCGAGACGCCCGGATCGGCGCGGTCGGCGTTGGTGTGGGCGACGTGCAGCGCGACGTCGTTCTTGATGAGGGTGTGGACGGCCCGGCCCTTGAAGCCGGTGGCCGCCACCGTCGTCGTACCGCGCAGATAGAGCGGGTGGTGGGTGACCAGCAGGCCGGCTCCCAGCTTCACCGCCTCGTCGACGACGTCCTGGACCGGGTCGACGGCGAACAGGACGCGCGTGACCTCCTGGTCGGGGTCGCCGCAGACGGTGCCGACCGCGTCCCATCCCTCGGCCCTCTCCGGTGGCCAGAGGGCGTCGAGCGCGGCGATGACTTCAGACAGACGGGGCACGAGGAAAGGCTACCTGCCTTATGTCCGTGCCCGACCGGTCGCGGGTCACTCGACCAGCGCACGGACCGCGGGCGGGCGCAGGTCACCCGGGCTCCACCCTGCCTCCCCACCACCGTTCAGCACATCCGCCCCCGTTTCCTCAGGCGAATCCCGACATGGCCACCCTTATGTGTGAAGCGGCAGCCCGTCGGTCCCCCGTCTGTGCGTACGAAAACTAGCTTCGTCGCCGGAGGTGACCGAACGATGACGGTCTGTGCGACGGAGCGCGTGACGGAGAATGACGACGAGCACGAGGACGAGGACGAGGATGGCGTGCACGTCGAGAACTTCGAGCACATCGAGAAGGTCCAGCGCATCGACAACGTCGAGGACGAGTGGACCGCCCGTCCCGCCTGTGTGATCACCACTGACGGCACGTACGCGGCACGCCTCGCCCTCGACGGCGAGTCCTGGTATCCGGAGCGCTGGACGCTGGACGGCCCCGAGCCGTACGCCGTACCGCTGCCCGCCCACCAGCCGGAGGAGCCCGGCACCGAGGTGCTGCCGCTCACGGACGGAAGGGTGCTGATCCACCGGGTCGCGGACCGGCGGCATACGTTCTCGCTGCTCTACCCGACCGGACCCGGCACGGGCGAGCTGCTTCTCGGCGCGGTGGAGTGCCCCGACGAGGGCACCCGGCTGCGGCTGCTGCCGCCCGCGCCGGGCGGGGAGCGTGCGTACGCCCTCGCCGTGGGCCGGGGCTCCACGGCGGTGTGGCTGGTGGCGGGCGGCGCGTTCGGGCCCGAGCATCTGGCCGAGGTGCCGGGCCACTGCTCGGGCGGGGTGTGGCTGGGCGGCCCGGAGCGGCTGCTCGCCCTGGACCGTTTCCGGGACGGCCGCACCAAGACGGTGGTGGTGGACCTGGAGCGGGGCGGCGAGATGTCGCCACTGCTGCAGATCGCCGAGCACAGCGATGACCGTCTGCTCCTCGCGGACGCGGACAGCGGGCTCCTGCTCATCCGCTCCGACGCCGCGTCCCCGGGCCACCACCGGCTCGGCTGGGGCGTCCTGGGCAGCACTCTTCCGATCCGCTTCCCGGACTGTCTGCGCGCGACACAGTGCGCGGTCACCCCGTTCGCGATCCAGCCGGGCCAGGTGCTGACCCCCGAGACCTGCGCCGTCGCCCTGCGCATCGACGGCCCGACCGGAACCTGGCTGGGCATCTGGCGCCCCGCCGAAGGCCAAGTCCACCATCTGCCAGCCCCACCGGGCTGGTTGGCCGGGACGGGCCGGTGGACCACGGAGGGAGTGCTCCAACTGCCGTACGCCACAAGGACAGTGGCGTGCGGAGTGGCGCGGCTGGGCGCGCCCGGGCGGGCGGTGGAAGGGGAACGGGGCCCTGACCGGGACGACGCCGGTCCGGGCCCCGAGCCACGGACGGCGGCCCGTCCGGTCCCCCTGCAACAGGCGCCGTTGAAGGGCCGGGTGACCTTCCCCGCCCGCCCGGCGTTCGAGGGCGACACCGCCCGCTCCCCCGCTGAAACCCCGTCCATGACCGCCGGTTAGAATCCCCCGGCTGTAGAAGGATCTTGCATACGGGGTGAACACTTCAGATGAGCGACACCAACACCATGGAATGGCCGGTCACCACCTACGAGGACACGGCCCGCGACGAAGGCCACGGCAAGCACCGCGGCCCGGTCTCCGGCCACGACGACGAGGCGATCCCTCAGGGCCGCCACCGCAAGCCGTCCGACCAGACGGACTTGTCTGTCTGACGGACAAGCCTGCCTGACGGAGAGATCCGCCTGACGGCACGCTTGAACCGGCACACGGCCCCGCTCGCGCATGGCGAGCGGGGCCGTTTGGTACAGGGCTCCCCCAGGCCTCACGCGCGGGCGACGTCCGACTCATTGAGTCGCTCGTGTCTTTGAGGCACTCGTGTCATTGAGTCACTCGTGCCATTGAGTCACTCGTGCCATTGAGTCACTCGTGCCATTGAGTCACTCGTGCCATTGAGTCACTCGTGTCACTGAGTCACTCGTGTTTGAGCCCCAGTACCTCCGCCGCCGCGAACGTCTCGCCCGTCGGCCGGTCCGCGTAGTACGACGTGAGCAGCGTGTCCAGTTCGTCGTAGGTGAAGACGTCCTGCTTGGTGTCGAACTTGGCGGCCACCCGCGGGCGTTCGACGACGGCGACCATGCCGCCGTGCACGACGAGGAGCTGACCGTTGACGTGGGCGGCGGCGGGCGATGCCAGGTAGCCGACGAGCGGGGCGACATGCTCGGGCGCGAGCGGGTCCAGTCCTTCGTCCGGCTGCCCGAAGCCCGCGAAGACGTCCTCGGTCATACGGGTCCGGGCGCGCGGGCAGATGACGTTCGCCGTGACGCCGTACTTCGCGAGCGCCAGTGCCGTGGACGTGGTCAGCCCGACGATCCCGCCTTTGGCCGCCGCATAGTTGGGCTGTCCGGCGGAGCCCGCGAGGAAGGCCTCGGAGGAGGTGTTCACGATCCGCCCGTACACGGGTCCGTCGGCCGTCTTGGAGCGCGCCCGCCAGTGCACGGACGCGAAGTGGACCGTGTTGAAGTGGCCTTTGAGGTGCACCCGGACGACCGAGTCCCACTCGTCCTCGGACATCGAGAAGACCATCCGGTCGCGCAGGATGCCCGCATTGTTGACGAGGATGTCCAGCTTCCCGAACTCGGCGACCGCCAACGCGACGAGGGCGCCGGCCTGTTCGTGGTCGGACACATCGCCGGTGTGGGCGACGGCCCGTCCGCCCGCCGCGCGGATCTCAGCGGCGACCTCTTCGGCGGGTGTGGCCGACGCCTCGCCGGACCCGTCCCGCCCGGGCTGCCCGTAGTCGTTGACGACGACGGCCGCACCCAGCCGGGCGAGTTCCAGCGCCTCGGCCCGGCCGAGCCCGCGTCCGGCGCCGGTGACGATCGCGCTCAGCCCTTCAAGTGGCAGTGACATCAAGGTCCTTAACGGTTGGGAGGGTCAGATCTCGATGCACGTACGCAGGGCGGTGCCGCTGCGCATCTGGTCGAGGGCCTCGTTGACCTCGGCCAGCGGCACCCGGTGGGTGATCAGGCCCTCGAGGTCGATACGGCCCGCGCGCCACAGGGCGACGGTCCGCTCGTAGGACCGCAGGACGTCTCCGCCGCCGTACATCGAGGGCAGGATCCGCTTCTCGTCGAAGAACAGCTCGAACATGTTGAGCTGGAGGAAGTCGTCCATGGCCCCCGCGCCGACGACGACGAGGGTGCCGCCCCGGCGGGTGTGGTCGTAGGCGGTGCGCGCGGTGGCGGACTTTCCGACGACCTCGAAGACGTAGTCGAAGCCCTCGCCACCGGTCACCGACTGCTTGGCGTCGGCGAGTTCGTCGGGTGAGACCGCCTTGGTGGCACCGAACTTGAGCGCGGCCTCGCGGCGCGAGGCGACCGGGTCGACGGCGACGATCTCGGCGGCGCCCTTGAGTCGTGCGCCCTGGATCGCGGAGATGCCGACGCCGCCGCAGCCGATCACGGCGACCGACGAACCGGCCTCCACATCGGCGGTGTTGAGGGCTGCGCCCAGGCCGGTGGTGACGCCGCAGCCGATGAGGGCCGCGATGTCGTAGGGCACGTCGTCGGGGATGGGGACCGCGCAGCCCGCGTCCACGACGACCTCCTCGGCGAAGGTGCCGGTGCCCGCGAAGCCGAAGACGTCTCCCCCGGGGCGCCTGAAGTTGGGGGTGCCCGCGTTCATGAACCCGGCCAGGCACAGTTCGGTCTGGCCGCGCTTGCAGGCGGGACAGACTCCGCAGGCGGGCAGCCAGCAGACGACGACCCGGTCGCCGGGCTTCAAGTGGCTGACACCTTCGCCGACTTCGGTGATCTCGCCCGCGCCCTCGTGGCCGGGCACGAACGGCGCGGGCTGCGGCAGTACGCCGCTCATCGCGGACAGGTCCGAGTGGCACAGCCCGGTGGCCCGCACTCGAATCCTCACCTTGCCGGGTCCGAAGCCCACCGCCTCGATGTCGTCGAGGACTTCGAGCTTGTCCTGGCCTATCTCGTGCTGTACGGCTGCGCGCATGGTGCGGCTCCCCTCAGAAATGGGCTGGGCTCACGAGTGTTCGACGATGGTGTCGGCCAGCACCGGTGCGTCGTCGCGCTCCATCGCGCTCACCGCGACCTGGACCCCGCCGGTCCGCCGCCACATCCGGATGCGCAGGGTCTCGCCGGGGAAGACGACACCGGCGAAGCGTGTGGTGTATGAGCGGACGCGGGCCACATCGCCGCCGAGCACCGTGTCGACGACCGCCTTGAGCGTCATGCCGTACGTGCACAGCCCGTGCAGGATCGGCCGGTCGAACCCGGCGAGCTTGGCGAACTCGGGGTCGGCGTGCAGCGGGTTCCAGTCGCCGGAGAGCCGGTAGAGCAGGGCCTGCTCCTCACGTACCGGGCGCTCGACGACCCTGTCGGGCTCGCCCGTCGGCGGTTCGAGGCGCGCGGACGGCCCCCTGTCCCCTCCCCACCCGCCTTCTCCCCGTACGAAGATCTGGGCGTCGTTGGTCCACAACGGGCCGTCGGCGTCCGCGACTTCGGTGCGCATCACGAGGATCGCGGCCTTGCCCTTGTCGTACACGGCGGCGATGCGTCCGGTGGCGACCGCCTTGCCCTCGACCGGGATCGCGCGGTGCAGCCGGATGGTCTGGCCGCCGTGCAGGACGCGGGCGAGGTCGACGTCGACGCCGGGCATGGAGAGGCCGCTGATGACGCCCGGTGAGCCGGCGCCCGCGACGGTGGCGAAGCTCGGCAGGACGTGCAGCCGGGACTCGAGGGTGTAGCGCAGCTCGTCGGGGTCGGTCGCGGGGACACCCGCGCCCAGGCCCAGATGGTAGAGCTGGACGTCCTTGTGGCTCCAGGCGATCTCCCCGCTCCGGGGCTCGGCGGCGACGGCCTTGGCGGCGTCAATGGGCATGGGGCTCCTGATCACTAGGGCCGAAGACCTCGGTGCGGCCGTCCGCACCGTCGGCCGCACCGAGGTCGACACTGGGCCGAGGAACCGCCCGTTCTAGAACGCGTTCCAGTCCGGCGACCCCCTGTATAGCCCAGCGTCCAGTACTTGTGAAGACTACTGACGCCATGTCAGATCCGTCGGTCGTGGCAGCCGCGGGTCGTGGCAGCCACGCCATGTCGGATCGGTCGGTCATGGCAGCCGGCCGTGACATTTGTCCCGGCCGATTGCCTACAAGTGCATCTGCCGGGGCCGGCTTCCGGCTCATAGCGTCGTACTCATGACGCAGACGACTGGGACACGGCCCGCCGTGTCCTTCACGGGGGCGGTCAAGACCTTCGGCGACGTGCGCGCCGTAGCCGGGGTGGATCTTGACATCGGGCGCGGCGAGACGGTCGCACTGCTCGGGCGCAACGGCGCCGGGAAGTCGACGGCCATCTCGCTGCTGCTCGGCCTGGACGAGCCCGACGAGGGCTCGGTCGCGCTCTTCGGCAGGCCCCCCGAGGAGTCGGTGCACGCCGGGCGGGTCGGCGCGGTCGCGGTGCTGACCGCCTGGCTGCTGGTGTTCGGTTCGTACGCCGTGGTCTCCTACCGTCGGTCCGCGCGGACCGTCTGAACGGGGAGCAAAGACATGTCCTGGACGCGAGAGATCACCTGCCAGGTGAACGAATGGCGGGCGGCACGGGCGCGCTGGAAGGCCGACATGGAGCGGTTCAAGGCCGAGCAGCGGACCGCTCGCAGAAGTGGCGGGAAGATGCCCGAGAACCCGGGGCCGCCGGCCACCGGCTTCGCGCTGCTGCCGTGGCTGCTGATGGGCATGGGCGCCTTCTCCAACCTCTTCCAGGGTGAGACCCCGCAGCCCTGGATCGGCGGCACGGGCCTGCTCGCCTTCAACTCGCTCTATATCTTTGTGACGTTCCGCGCCTTCGTGAAGGAGAAGCGGGAGGCCCGCTCCACGCGGGTGGCGCTGGTGCTGATGGGCCTGGTCACCTGCGGGCTGGCCGCCGCGTACGGCGGCAGCTGGCTGTACTTCTTCCCGCTGCTCGGGCTGGCCGCCGGGGCCGTCGTGCGGGGCCCGTGGCTCGGTCAGATCGGCCTCGGACTGACCGTGCTCGCGGCGGTGGTCTCCTCGTTCCGGGCGGGCTGGGACGCGTTGAACGTCGCGTACGGCACGTTCCTGTCGACGATGGTGACGGCCGCGATCCTCTCCCTCGCCGATGCCGTACGCCAACTGCGCGCCGCCCGCGAGGAGTTGGCCCACCGTGCTGTCGAGGAGGAACGCCTGCGCTTCTCCCGCGATCTGCACGACCTGCTCGGCCACACGCTGTCGGTGATCGTGGTGAAGTCGGAGGCGGCCCGTCGGCTGGCCCCCCGGGACATGACGGCGGCGCTGACCCAGATCACCGACATCGAGTCGGTCGGCCGCCAGGCACTCACGGAGATCCGCGAGGCGGTCACCGGGTACCGCGAGGGCAGCCTCGCCACGGAAGTGGACCGCGCCCGTTCGGCGTTGTCCGCGGCGGGCGTCGAGCCGGTCGTACGGCGCTCGGGGCCGCCCCTCGTCCCGCGGACCGAAGCCCTGCTGGGCTGGGTGGTCCGCGAGGCCGTCACCAACGTCGTACGGCACAGCGGCGCGACCCGCTGCGAGATCACGCTCGACGGCACCCCCGACCGCGTCCGCCTCACCCTCACCGACAACGGCACCGGCATACCCGCCGCCGAACCCCAGCCCGGCATCGGCGGCACCGGCCTCAAGGGCCTGACCGAACGCCTCGCGACGGCGGGCGGGTCCTTGCGGGCCGGCCCGTCGCCGCGCGGCGGCTTCACGGTCACCGCCGAACTTCCGGTGGAGGGCGAACTCTCCCCGGAATCGGCGCAGCTACCACTCTCTAAGGCGCCCAGGGCGCGGTGACCACCCAGCTCACGTCGTCCGTCCACGAGGTGGCGCTGTCCCAGGTGTTCGATCCGCCGTCACTGGCGACGTAGACGTTGTAGTTGTAGTGCCGGAGGTATTTCGCCGGGTAGTTGTAGGACGCGAACGAGTACCCCTGGCCGTTCTTGCCCGACTGCGGACAGAAGGTCGCGTCGGATCTGAACTGCGCGGTGCCGGCCATGGGTTGCCGGTAGAGCTGGTAGTTGTAGTGCCGCAGGAAGTCGCCGGGGTAGTTGCGCGACTCGAAGGAGACGCAGGAGCTGTCGGCGAGACCCCGGCGCACGATCCAGGTGGCGTCGTTCTTGTCGAGGGTCGAACTGCTGGAGGTGATCTGCGAGACGACCGCCGCGTTGGTCTGGTGGCGGATGTAGTCGGTCGTGCAGCACGAGGTCGTCGCACGCAACGAGATCTCCGCACCCGGCGTCAGCGAGCCGGTGGTGCCGGTGGAGCCGCCGTAGCCGACGGAGACGATGTTGGCCTGCACGGTGTTGTCGGCGGCGTCCGTCGGGATGCCCGAGGTCATGACGCCCTCGAAGAAGGAGCCGATGGAGCCGTTGCTGTTGTCGCCGCCGGTGCCCAGGACGATCGCGCCCTCCTGGTGCATGGGCGAGTAGCCACTCGTGGTGGGTTCACCTCCGGAATAGGTGGTCGTGAGACTGCCCGATTGCGCATTGCCGTATTTCAGCGCGAAATGGTCCTGACCGTTGTTCTTCAGCAACGCGGTGACGAACGGTATCGCCCCGGTGCCGGTGTTGGACGAGTTCTTGCTGTAGCCGGAGTCCGACTGGAACAGCCCGTTCTCCAGGTCGGCCTGCACCCAGGGGCCCTGGCCGTAGCACGGCGAGAACCAGCACTCGGTGCCGAAGTTGATCGCGTCCATGTGGCCGTTGCCGGTGTCCTTGTTGTTGGTCTCGGCGTTGCCGTAGTCGAAGCAGCAACTGCCGTTCACATGGGTGCCGGACGTCACCATGTACATCCCCTCGGGCTGCCCGTTGACCGCGACGCCCGACGTGGAGTTGTTCCGGTAGCCCATGCCCGCCGAGATCTCCAGGCCGTAGACCTGATGCCCGCCGACGGTTACCGGCAGGGCATCCGCGGGCGCGCCGACATCGGCCGCTCCCGCGCCGCCGGCACCTTCGACGGTGAGGTCGTTGTGGCGCGCCGACTGATCGTAGATCTTGGTGACGATGCAGGTGGTGCCGGAGCAGAAGGAGTCCTGCGCGGCCGCGTTGGCGTAACCGCCGGCTGCCGGCACACCGATGTTCGCGGTGGCGCTGTCGGAGGCGCGCTGCACCTGATAGAGCGAGCCGCTGTATGACGAGTAGAGCGCTCTGACGAGGCTGTGCGCGGCGACACAGGGCGTGCCCGCGGCGGCGTAGATGTCGCAGGGGAGCGATCCCGCGGCCGCGGCCTGCGGCGCGCCGACGCCTATCGACAGGCCGACGGCGAGCGCGAGGGTCGCGAACGCCGACAGCAGGGACGTGGCTGCGCGTGTGAGGCGTGGTGATCGCGAGCGCCATAACTGCAAGAACACGGTGTACCTCTTCCGTTCCTGGTAGGCAGTGCGGGTACCTGGCCGAAATACCGAACGCCGTTCGGTCGATATGCCGAACCGATTCCCGGTCGAAATGTCGAACATTTGCGGACTCGAATCGGCACAGGAATGACAAAGAGTGGTCGCTGAATGCCGACCCGATTGTTTTCCCGGAGCCAGTGGCCGTCAAGACTCGCGGAGCCGAAGAAGGACGACTCTTTAATGAGCCGCGAGAGCGAGCGCTACCGGCCCGTCAGGGCCGGGCCCCACGCCTTACTCTTGGCCCCGTGAACGAGATGCCCCGGGATCACCGGCCCGCCAAGTCCATTCGCGTCCTGCTCGCCGAGGATCAGGGAATGATGCGGGGCGCGCTCGCTCTGCTGCTGGGGATGGAGGCGGACATCGAGGTGGTCGCCCAGGTCGCGGCGGGCGACGTGATCGTGGACGCGGCGCTGATCCACCGGCCGGATGTGGCGCTGCTGGACATCGAGTTGCCCGGGATGAGCGGGCTGGACGCCGCCGCCGAACTGCGCGAACAGGCGCCCGACTGCCGGGTGCTGATCCTCACCACCTTCGGGCGTCCCGGGTATCTGCGCCGGGCCATGGAGGCGGGGGCCGCCGGATTCCTGGTCAAGGACGGACCCGTGGAGGATCTGGCCAAGGCGATCCGGCGGGTGCTGACCGGCGAGACCGTCATCGATCCCGCGCTCGCCGCGGCCGCGCTGAGCGCCGGACCCAATCCGCTCACCGCCCGCGAGTGCGACGTACTGAAGGCCTCGGTCGACGGCGCGACCGTCTCCGACATCGCCTCGAAGCTCCACCTCTCCGAGTCGACCGTGCGTAACTACCTTTCCTCCGCCATCGGCAAGACGGGCACCCGCAACCGCATGGAGGCGATGCGGGAGGCCCGTCAGCAGGGGTGGCTGTAGCCGGACCCCGGCGCCGCTCACCTCACTTCGTCACCGCCACCGACTTGAAGCCCTTGCCCTCCGGGGCGAGGCACACGAACCAGTGCGGCCCGGAGCCCGCAACCGGGAGGATCTTGGGCTCGCGGTACTCCAGGAGGCCGTCGCCCCCAAGCCCCTTGCCGACGACGCTCGTTGTGCCGTCGTCCCAGGTGCAGGTGACCTGCCGGGCGGTCGGGGCGACCTTGCCGATCACGAGGCGCTGGGGTGCCTTCGATGTGCTGGGGCCAGGCGGTTCCAGCGCCATCGCGCCGGACACGACATCCTTGCCCGACATGCCGTCGCCCTTCTCGACCGCTCCTTCCATCACCATCCTCGGGAGCCCTTCTCCCACCCTCAGGGTGACGAAGAACCAGCCCTTGCCGCGATCCCCCATGGGCACCTCCTAGATGTTCAAAGGAGTCCATGAGGACCGGATTTCGTTGCCTCAACGAGCGGAAATCTTTCGCGGCAGCCACACCAGCATCAACACCGCTCCGCCCAGCAGCAGCCCCCCGCTGGTGCGGAACGCCAGCGCGTACCCCGCGGTCAGGGCATCCCCCGACGAGCTGCTCCCCGTACAGGACGCCGCGATCGTGGACATGATCGCGAGCCCGAGCGAACCGCCCATCACCCGGGAGGTGTTGACCAGCCCGGACACCAGCCCCGCGTCCGCCTGTGCCGCGCCGGAGGTCGCGAGCGCGGCGAGCGGGGTCGCGGCCAGTCCCGCGCCCGCCATCATCAGGATCCCCGGGACCATGATCGCCATCAGATACGAGCCGTCCGCCGTCATCGTCGACTGCCAGCCGAAGCCCGCCGCGGCCACCAGCGTGCCGAGCGCCGCCACATTGCGCGCCCCGACCACCGGCATGAAGCGCGGCGCCACCTTCGAGCCGAGGACGACCGCGAGGGAGCTCGGCACCAGCGCGAGCCCGGCGCCCAGCGGCGAGTAGCCGAGCACGTTCTGCGCGTACAGCGTCATGAAGAACCACATGCAGAACATCGCGGAGCCGGAGAGGAACATGGCCGCGTTCGCCGACGACACCGATCGCACCCGCAGCAGTGTCAGCGGCATCAGCGGTGCCTTCGTCCGCGCCTCGAGAAGGAGGAAGAGGCCGATGAGCGCGAGTCCGGCGCCGAGCGGCAGCAGAGTTGCCGCCGAAGCCCAGCCCTCCGCCTCCGTCTGCACGATCCCGTACGCCAGTGTCGCGAGCCCCGACGTCACCAGCAGCGCGCCCGGCAGGTCGAGGCGCCGCCCGTCGCCGGCCCGGCTCTCGACCAGCCAGCGGGCGGACCCGGCGAGCACCACCGCGCCGATCGGCACGTTGATGAGCAGCACCCACCGCCACGACAGCCCGTCGACCAGCAGTCCGCCGACGAGCCCGCCCGCCGCGCCGCCCCCGGCGCCGACCGCGGTCCAGGTCGCGATGGCACGCGCGCGTGCGGCGCCCTCCGGGACGGCCGAGGTCAGGATCGTCAGCGTCGAGGGCGCGAGCACGGCGGCGCCGAGCCCCTGTACGGCCCGCGCCAGCAGCAGTTGCCAGCCCTGCTGCGCGAGACCGCCGCCGAGCGAGGCCAGCGTGAACAGGGCGAGCCCCACCAGGAACATCCGCTTGCGCCCGTACAGGTCACCGGCCCGTCCGCCCAGCAGCATGAAACCGGCGAAGGCGATCGAGTACGCGTTGACCACCCACTGCAGTCCGGGGGCGCTCAGCCCCAGGTCGCTCCGCATGGACGGCAACGCGACATTGACGACGGACACGTCCAGCACGACCAGGAACTGCCCGGCGCACGCGAGCGCGACCACCACCCACGTGGGCGGAGCGATACGTCCGGATATATGGGTGTCGTCTTCAGCGGCTCGGAGCATGGGTGTCATGCTCTCAACCGGCCAGCGGTCCTTGCACCGGAATTTCGTCGCACCCCGGCAGACCTAGGAGCTCCTCAACCGCTGACGGCCTCAGGCCCGCATCCGCCGGGCCGCGTCGCCGCACCCCCGGCCTGCGTCGGGAGGAGGCGGCGCAGCTGGCGTACATCTCGACCGAGTACTACACGCGCCTCGAGCAGGCCCGCGCGCCCCGCCCGTCCCGCGAGGTGCTGGCCGGTATCGATCCCGAGCTGACCGCACTGGTGAGTGAACTCCTCGACGGCAGTGAGGAGTTCGCCGAGCTGTGGGCCTCGCACGACGTGTCCGTCGAGCCCACCCTGCGCAAGACCCTCCAGCACCCGCTGGTCGGCCCCGCGACCGTCAACTGCGACGTCCTGGACATCACCGACCGGGACCAGCGCGTGGTCATCTACACCGCCGACCCCGGCTCCCCGGCCGAGGAGGCGCTGCGGCTGCTGTCGGTCATCGGGACCCAGCGGATGGACGTACCCGGCTGACCGCCCGGAGCAGGGTGACCACCGCCGCCCCGCCCAGCCCGATGTTGTGCGCCAGCCCGACCCGTGCGCCGGGTGCCTGCCTGTGCCCTGCCTCGCCCCTCAACTGCCACACCAGTTCCGCCACTTGAGCGATCCCGGTCGCTCCCAGCGGATGCCCCTTGGAGATCAGTCCGCCCGACGGGTTCACCACCCATCGTCCGCCGTACGTCGTCGCCCCCGACTCGACGAGCTTGCCGGACTCCCCCTCCCCGCACATACCGAGCGCCTCGTACGTGAGCAGTTCGTTGACCGAGAAGCAGTCGTGCAGTTCTACGACGTCCACGTCCTCGATGCCGAGTCCGGACCGCTCGTACACCTGACGCGCGGCCTCCCGCGACATCGGCTGTCCGACGACGTCGATGCACGAGCCGGTCGCGAAGGACTCCTCGGTGTCGGTGGTCATCGCCTGGGCGACGATCTCGACGGCCTTGTCCGCCAACTCGTGCTGCTCCAGGAAGCGTTCCGACACGACCACTGCCGCGGCCGCTCCGTCCGAGGTCGGCGAGCACTGGAGCTTGGTCAGCGGCCGGTGCACGGTCCGGGCGGCGAGGATCTCGTCGACGGAGTACACGTCCTGGAACTGGGCGTACGGATTGTGCGCCGAGTGCCGGTGGTTCTTGGCGCCGACGGCGGCCAACTGGGCCTCGGTCGTCCCGTACCTCTCCATGTGCTCGCGGGCCGCGTCGCCGAAGATCTGCGCGGTGGGCGGGGACATCTCGAAGCCGTGCCGGGCGGCCATGATGCCGTAGTGCCGGGCGACGGGAGACGTCGTGAAGTCACCACCGTCGGCCCCGCCCCCCAACGCTCCCTTCTTCATCTTCTCGAACCCCAACGCCAGGACGCAGTCGGAGATCCCGCCCTCCACGAACTGCCGCGCCAGCATCAACGCGCTTGCCCCCGTGGCGCAGTTGTTGTTGACGTTGTAGACGGGCACGCCGGTCAGGCCCAGTTCGTAGGCGGCGCGCTGGCCCGCGGTGGAGGCCTGGAAGCAGTAGCCGACGGGGACCTGCTCGACGAGGTCGTAGGAAATCCCGGCGTCCGCGAGCGCGTTGGTCCCCGCTTCCCGCACCATGTCCCAGTACTGCCACTCCCGTGTCTCGGGCTTCTCGAACTTGGTCATCCCGACGCCGACGACGTACGCCTTCATGGCACTCCTAGTCTCGTGGCAGGCCGAGGATGCGCTCGGCGACGACATTGAGCTGAACCTGGGTGGTGCCGCCCGCGATGGTCAGACAGCGGGAGAGCAGGAAACCGTGCACGGCCCGCTCGCCCGCGCCCTCGCACAACGCACCTGCCGGACCGAGGAGTTCGAGCCCCAGCTCGGCGACCTTCTGCTGGTGCGCGGTCTGTATGAGCTTGCGTACGGAGGCGCCCGCCCCCGGGTCCACACCGGACACCTGCCGCAGGGTCGTGCGCAGCCCGATGCAGGTCAGCGCGTGTGCTTCGGCGAGCAGAGCACCCAGCCGCGCCCCGTCGAGGTCATCGGCCCGGGCGATCAGCGCCTCCAGATCCGTGTCGAAGGTCAACTGGTCGGCCATGTACACGCGTTCGTTGCCGAGCGTGTTGCGGGCGACCCGCCAGCCGTCGTCGATCTCGCCGACGACCGCGTCCGGGGGCAGCAGTACGTCGTCGAAGTACACCTCGTTGAAGAGTGAGTCCCCGGTGATCTCCTTCAGAGGGCGGATGTCGATGCCCTCCGTGTTCTTCATGTCGACGACGAAGTACGTGAGCCCCTTGTGCTTGGGCGCCGCCGGATTCGTCCGGGCGAGGAGGATCCCGTAGTCGGCCCACTGCGCCGAACTCGTCCACACCTTCTGGCCGTTGATCCGCCAGCGCCCGTCGGCGGTCCGCTCGGCGCGGGTGCGCAGGGAGGCCAGGTCTGATCCGGCGCCCGGCTCGGAGAAGAGCTGGCACCAGAGCAGGTCCCCGCGCAGGGTGGGCAGCAGACAGCGATCCTTCTGCCGGTCGGTTCCGTACGCGATCAGGGACGGCACGACCCACGTGGCGATCCCGAGATCACTGAGCCTTACGCCCGCCGCCGCCAACTCCTGCTGTATGACCAGCTGGTGGACGGGTCCCGCACCGAGACCGTGGGGCGGGGGCAGGTGCGGGGCGGCGTAACCCGTGGGCGCCAGCAGGCGCCGTACGGCCGCCGGATCGAGGCCGCGGGCTCCTTCGATCACCTCCCGGGCCCGCGCCCGGTGCGCGGACGCCTCCTCGGGCAGCTGAAGGCGCAGCTCCCGCCGTACGCCGTCCCGCGCGAGCCGGGCCGCCCGCCGCAGGTGCCCGGCGCCGGCCCCGAGCAACTGGCGCGCCACCACCGCCCGGCGCAGATACAGATGGGCGTCGTGCTCCCAGGTGAAGCCGATCCCGCCGAGGATCTGGACGCAGTCCTTGGCACAGGAGCAGGCGGCGTCGAGCGCGGTACCGGCCGCCAGCGCGGACACCAACTCCTTTGCCGCATCCCCCTCTTGTATCGCCCGGGCCGCGTCCCATGTGAGCGCCCGCGCCTGCTCCAGCCGTACGAGCATGTCGGCGCACAGGTGCTTCACGCCTTGGAAGTGGCCGATGGGGCGGCCGAACTGTTCGCGGACCTTGGCGTACTCCGAGGCGGTCTCCAGCGCCCACGTGGCGGTGCCGCAGGCGTCCGCGGCGAACACGACGGCGGCGAGATCGCGGACCGTGGTCGAGTCGACGGTGAGGACGCGATCGGCGGGGACCCGCACCCCGTCCGCCCGGACCTCGGCGCACGCCCGCGTCGGATCGGCGCTCTCGTGCGGCCGTACGAGGAGGTCGGCGGCGTCCACGGCCAGCCACACGGCGCCTCCGGCCGATTCCGCCGCCAGGATCAGCAGATCCGCGTCGGCGCCGGACAGCACGGGCGGCGCGGTCCCGTCGAGCACGTACCCGGCGTCCGCCGCGACGGCGGTCAGGGAGCCCGCGCCCAACGCCACCGCCCCGACGCGCTCCCCGCACCCCAGGGCCCGCACGAGACGCTCCGAGCCCTGCGCGTCCCCCGCGCCCGCCAAGACCACCGACGCCAGCACGCTCGCCATGTACGGCCCGGGTAACGCAGCCCGCGCGGCCTCCTCCACGACGACGGCGAGGTCGACGAGGTCGCCGCCGCCACCGCCGTACGCCTCGGGAAGATGCACGGCGAGCAGCCCCTGCCCGCCGAGTGGGTCCCAAGAGGACGGTCTGCCGCTCGCGGGCGCGTCGAGCAGTTTGCGGATCTCCTCGGGCGGCACGGCCCGCGCGATCCAGCCGCGTACGGCCTCGGCCAGTTGCCGTTGCTCCGGTGTGATCGCCATACCCATGCGCGCCTCCCCAAGGCCCAAGGTGCGCGCCAGACTAGAACACGTTCCATTCTGACGGTAGGTCAGATCCTCATGAGAAGGTCAAGAATTCGTTAGTACGCCAAAGCATCGGAATAGTTGCCCGGGCACACCGGGTTCTCCTTGCACGTATCCCGCCGGTATCCCGCACGGATCGCCACTCCCTCTCCCCCTTCGGCCTGGAGGCCCCACGCAATGACGCACACGACGACCGACCAGCCCATGCGGAGGCCGAGCGGCGCGACCGTGCCGGTGCTCGCCTTCGCGGGCATCGTTGTCGCGGTGATGCAGACCCTGCTCGTCCCGGTCATCAAGGACCTGCCGACGCTGCTGAGCACCGCGCCCAGCAACGCCACCTGGGTTCTGACCTCGACCCTGCTCTCGGGAGCCGTGGCCACGCCGATCATGGGGCGCCTCGGCGACCTCTTCGGCAAGCGCCGCATGCTGCTCACCAGCCTCGCCGTGATGGTGGTCGGCGCCCTGGTCAGCGCGCTGACCAGCACGCTGCTGCCGATGATCGTGGGCCGCACGCTCCAGGGCTTCGCGATGGGCGCGATCCCGCTCGGCATCGGCCTGATGCGCGACATGCTGCCCCGCGAGAAGCTCGGCTCCGCGATGGCCCTGATGAGCTCCTCGATCGGCGTCGGCGGTGGCCTCGCGCTGCCCGCCGCGGCCCTGGTCGCGCAGCACGCGAACTGGCACGCCCTCTTCTACGGCGCCGCCGGCCTCGGCGTCCTGTCGATCCTTCTCACCCTCCTCGTCGTGCCGGAATCCCCGATGCGCGCCGAGGGCACCTTCGACGTGCTGGGCGCGATAGGTCTGTCCGTGGGCCTCGTCCTCTTCCTGCTGCCGATCACCAAGGGCAGCGACTGGGGCTGGAGCTCGGCCACCACGCTCGGCCTGTTCGGCGCGTCGGCCGCCGTGCTCCTGCTGTGGGGCGTGATGGAGCTGCGCATCAAGGCTCCGCTGGTGGACCTGCGCACCACAGCCCGGCCCGCGGTGCTCTTCACCAACCTCGCCTCGATCATGGTCGGCGTCTCCTTCTACGTCGTCTCCCTCGTCCTGCCCCAGTTGCTCCAGCTGCCGAAGGCCACCGGTTACGGCCTCGGTCAGTCGATGGTCGTCGCGGGCCTGTGCGTGGCGCCGCTCGGCCTGACGATGATGTTCACCGCGCCGGTCTACGCCCGTCTGTCGGCCAAGTACGGCCCCAAGGTCACCCTGATCCTCGGCATGATGATCATCGCGATCGGCTACGGCGCCGGCCTCGGCATGATGAACGCCGCCTGGCAGACCATCGTGACCTCGGTCGTCCTCGGCGCGGGCATCGGCCTCGCGTACTCCTCGCTCCCCGCGCTGATCGTCGGCTCCGTCCCGGCGTCGGAGACGGGCGCGGCCAACGGCCTCAACACCCTGATGCGCTCCATCGGTACGTCGGTGTCCAGCGCCGTCATCGGCATGGTCCTCGCCAACACGGCGAACCACATCGGCGGCGTGGCGATCCCGACCATGCACGGCTTCCACGTCTCCTTCCTGATCGCCACGGGCGCGGTGGCGGTCGGCCTGCTCATGGCCCTCTTCCTGCCCGGCCGGCGCCAGGCGACCAAGCCGCAGCTGCGCGCCAGCAGCGAGGAGGACGCAGCGCTGGAGCGGGCGCACGAGATACTCGGCGGATTCCGCGGCCGGGTCATGAACGCCGACGGCGACCCGGTCGCCCGTGCCAAGGTCACGCTGATCGACCGGCGCGGCCGCCAGGCGGGCGCCACCCTCTCCGGCGAGGACGGCAGCTACGCGCTCGCCGTCCCCGCCCAGGGCCCGTACGTCCTCGCCGCCAAGGCCACCGGTCACGGCCCGCTCGCCTCGTCGGCCACCCACGCCGGCGACGACCGTCCGATCGAGGTCAACCTGGCCCTGCCGGGCGAGACGGTTCCGGCCTGACGTGACCTGTGCACACCCCCGTCGCCCACGCGGCGGGGGTGTTCGCGTATTCCTTCGCGTATTTACAGAAACCGGGCCGGCGGCGGTGTGCCCAATGCCCCCCCAGTCGACGATCACCTTCCGACCTCAACCGAGGTTGAGCTCAAGCCGCCGGAACAGAGGTGAAGCCGCCGGGACAGACGTGCGAGGCGCCATGCCACCATGTGTCCCGCGCACAGATACGTAGAAGTCCACCCCTGGAGGAACCCCATGCCCGCGGCACCCAAGCCGGAGACTCTCGCCGCCTTCGAGGCCGCGAAGGGGTTCATGCCCGTGGGCGAGGGGCTCGCGCTCTACGAGGCCGCCGTCGAGGCCGGGCGGCTCGGGCTGCCGCTCCTCGAGGTGGGCACATACTGCGGCCGCTCCACGATCCTGCTCGCCGACGCGGCACGCGAGGCGGGCGTGACGGCGATCACGGTGGACCATCACCGGGGCAGCGAAGAGCAGCAGCCGGGCTGGGAGTACCACGACCCGTCCACGGTCGACCCGGAGATCGGCCGGATGGACACGTTGCCCACCTTCCGCCGCACACTCCACCGGGCGGGCCTGGAGGACCACGTGGTCGCGTTGGTCGGCCGCTCGCCGCAGATCGCCGCCTTCTGGCAGACCCCCCTCGGCCTCGTCTTCATCGACGGCGGCCACACGGACGAGCACGCGAACGCCGACTACGAGGGCTGGGCCCCGCACGTCGCCGACGGCGGCCTCCTCGTCATCCACGACGTCTTCCCGAACCCGGCCGACGAGTTCACCGGCCAGGCCCCGTACCGCGTCTACCTCAGGGCCCTGGAGTCCGGCGCGTTCACCGAGGTCACGGTGAACGACTCGCTGCGCGTGCTGCGGCGAACGGGAGCGGGGATCTGACGGCACGGTTAGAGTCGCAGACGTGTCGTACGTAGGCCCTGACTTCGATCCTCCGCGGCCGCGCCGTTCCCGGCGTGGGCCGCTTGTCGTCGCGGTTGCCGCGCTGGTGCCGGGGGCGCTGGCCGGGTGGCTGGTATGGCAGGCGGTGGACGGGAACGGGTCGGGGGGTGGGGCCAAGAGCGCGGGGGCACCGTCGTCGTCCTCCGCGCCCGGCAGCCCGAGCACGTCCCCCACGGACGACGGCAAGCCGCGTACGTCCCCCAGCCCCAGCAGCCCCACGCCCTCCGCGTCCCGCCCCGCCGCCACCGGCCCCCTCAAGGGCAAGGTGATCGTCATCGACCCGGGGCACAACCCCGGCAACTTCCAGCACGCCGCCGAGATCAACCGCAAGGTGAACATCGGCACGAACTGGAAGGAGTGCGACACGACGGGCACGTCGACCAACGGGGGTTACACAGAAGCCCAGTTCACGCTCGATGTCGCGCGCCGGATGCGGACGATTCTGCAACAGCAGGGCGCCACGGTGAAGTTCACCCAGGATGGCGACCGTTCCTGGGGCCCCTGCGTCGACGAGCGGGCCCGGATCGGCAACGCGGCGCACGCCGACGCCGTCGTCTCCGTCCACGCGGACGGCTCGGCCGCCGGCAACCGCGGCTTCCACGTGATCCTCCCGGCGTCCGTCCACGCGGGCGCCGCCGACACCCGCCCGATCGTCTCCCCGTCCCGCGATCTGGGCGAGCGCATCGCAGGCCTGTTCGTCCGCGAGACGGGCAGCGCGCCCTCCAACTACGTCGGTGACGGCACCGGACTGGTGGTCCGAAAGGATCTCGGTGGTCTCAATCTGTCAACGGTTGCGAAGGTGTTCATCGAGTGCGGCAACATGCGCGATAGCAAGGACGCGGCGTTGCTGACCAGCGGCGCGTGGCGGCAGAAGGCGGCGCGTGGGATCTCTGAGGGAATCGTGAGTTTCCTGCACGGGTAGCGATCACCGGATCCAACCCGGCGGACACCCTGATCGAGCGGGCGATAGTGTCGTCCCTACGATGAGGGGCCACCCCCGCGCTTCACACCGAGGCCTGACGGCGACACCATGACGGCGACACGGTGACAGCGACGCCTCCACCGATGACGAGACGACTGACGAAGGACCTGAAGTGAATATCCGCTCCCTCACTCGAGGCGACGGCGTGGTGATCGGAGCAGCGGTGTTGCTCTTCATCGCGTCGTTCCTCAGCACATACGACCCGTCGGGCAGCAACTCCCTCAATGCCTGGGACAACCTGGGCCTTGTGATGAGCATGTACATCGGCGGCATCGTCGGTGCGTCCCTGATCGTTGTCGCCCGCGCGCTCCCACAGCCGCGCAAGGTCATCGGGCTCGACCTCGGCCAGCTCGGGGTGGCCCTGACGCTCTTCGCCCTGTGGACCTCGTTCTGGACCATCATCGATCCGCTGGGCGCGTTCAGCGACAGCTTCGGCAGCTCGAACGTCGGCGCGGGCTCCGGTCTGATCCTCGGCCTGATCGCCGCCCTGGTTCTGGCCGGCGCCGCGATCGCCACCCCGCTCGTCCCGGCCCTGGGCGCCGCCCTCGTCGGTGCCCCCAGGCCCATCGCCCCCCAGCCCTACGGCGCCCAGCCGCAGGGTGGTTACGGCTACCCGGGTGCCCAGCCGGGCCAGCCCTACGGCGCCCAGCCGCAGCAGGCGCAGCCGTACGGTCAGCCGCAGTCCCAGCCGCAGCCGCAGCCGCAGCCGCAGAAGGCCGACGTGCCGCAGGCGCAGCAGCCCGCCGGTGACTTCTCGCCGTTCTGGTTCGCCGTGCCGGTGCCGCGTCCGCTGTTCGCGGAGGACGGTTCGCCGACGCCGATCGCCGAACTGGCGCCGGGTACCTGGTACTTGGCCGTCGAGCAGCGTGGTGCGACGCTGGTGGCGCAGACGCAGGACGGCCGTCGTGGCGTTCTGCAGGACTCGTCCGGGATCCAGCGCGGCTGAGCTCCACTCCTCACCGACGGCCTCTCGCCCTTCCGGGCGGGGGGCCGTTGTCGTACAGTCGCAGCACCCGTTGACTGACGGCCCGTCAGAAATGTGGAGGCGGCATGCGGCTCGGTCTCGCACTCGGCTACTGGGGTCGCGGCCCCTCGGCGGACCATCTGCCGCTCGCCCAGGAGGCGGAGCGGCTCGGCTACCACTCCGTGTGGACCGCCGAGTCCTGGGGCTCCGACGCCTTCACCCCGCTCACCTGGATCGCCGCGCACACCTCGCGCATCCGACTCGGCACGGCCGTCGCGCAGATGGCCGCCCGCTCCCCCACCACCACCGCGATGCACGCGCTGACCCTCGACCACCTCTCGGGCGGGCGCATGATGCTCGGCCTCGGTCTGTCCGGCCCGCAGGTCGTCGAGGGCTGGTACGGGCGCCCGTTCCCGAAATCGCCGCTGACCGCGACCCGGGAGTACGTGAATGTCGTACGCCAAGTTCTGAGGCGTGAGGCGCCTGTTGAGCTGGACGGACGCTTCCACTCCCACCCGTACCGTGGCGCCGACGGCACGGGCCTCGGAAAGCCCCTGAAGCCGATCACTCATCCCCTGCGCCCCGAACTGCCCGTCCTGCTCGGCGCGGAGGGCCCCAAGAACATCGCGCAGACGGCCCGGATCGCGGACGGCTGGCTGCCGCTGTACTGGTCGCCGACGCGCCCCCAGGTGTACGAGGCCTCGCTCAGCGACCTGCGCGACGGCTTCCTCATCGCCCCCATGGCCCGCGCCCGCGTCTGCGACGACGTCGCCGAAGGGCTGCTGCCCGTCAAGGCGATGCTCGGCTTCTACATCGGCGGGATGGGGCACGCGGCGCGCAACTTCCACGCCGATCTGATGGCCCGCATGGGCTTCGAGGAGGAGGCCCGCCATGTCCAGGAGCTGTTCCTCGCCGGTCGCCGCGAGGAGGCCGTCCTCGCCGTCCCCGACGCCTTCGCCGACGAGATCTCCCTCGTCGGACCGCGTGAACGCATCGCCGAACGGCTGGAGTTGTGGCGCAAGGGTCCGGTGACCGACCTGCTGGTCCTGTCCCCGGACCCCCACACGCTACGGGTCCTCGCAGAGCTCAACTCCTAGCCGGCCTGGAGCTGGGATGCCGACGGCACCTGGTCCTTGACCTCGGCGCCCGCGCTCTTGCCGGCGCCCTTCACCTTGGTGATGACGTCGTCGAAGGAGCTCGCCGCCGAGTCGTCGCCCTTGCGCAGCTTGGACGGCAGATTCTTGAGGCCGTCGATGCCCGCGGTGAGCGGGGCGACGGCCCTGGAGAGCGTGGGGTCGCCCTGGGCGTTCCTGGACGCGGCCTTCAGGCGGTTGTAGGCAAAGGTGCCGGCAAGCCCTGCCTTGGCCAGCGCGAGGGTCCGGCCCTTCGCGCCCTTCTTGAACTTGCCGGCCTTCCAGGGCTTGACGATCCACTGGTAGGTGGCTCCCGCCGCGAGCCCCGCGTTCGCCACGAAGCGGGTCTTGGCGAGCTTCTGCTTCTCGATGGAGCTGGAGCTGGTCGGGGTGGCGGTCGCGGCCACGGCTGCGGTGTCCCGCGTGGTGCCGTCACCGCCGCACGCGGTGGCCCCGGCGAGCAGGGCGCAGGAGAGGGTGAGCGCCACGATCAGGCGCCGTATCGGTACGGGCACGGGGTCCTCCGGGGACGGGAACGGGTCTCCCTGGGCCAACGGTTCTGGCCCAACGGTTCTCCCTGGTCCCGGGAGAACACGGCTCTCCCGGCAGCCTCACCCGTGCCCCGCGACTGCGCCACTTGAGCGAACCCGTTCGGGTTTCACCCACGCCAGTCGGGCAACCCGCAGGGCATGTCCCCTCGATATCGCAACGGTAATCAGGCGGGGACGGTCATCGCGATCGTCGCGGACATCATGGCCGTCATCCTCGGTCTGTGGATCCTGATGTATCTGCTGGACGCCAACCGCGCCAACGACCTGGTGCAGTTCGTCCATGACGCGGCAGCCTGGCTGGCCGGCTGGTCCCGCGATCTGTTCACCTTCGACAAGGCCTGGGCGCGGGTCGTCGCGGGCTACGGCCTCGCGGCCGTCGTGTACCTCTTCGTGGGCCACGCGATCGCGAACCGCATCCACCGCCACTGACCCACCGGACGGGTCCTAGTCGCAGCAGTCGGGGTCCAGGCCGGTCGGGAGGCGTTCGCCGCCGAAGACCGCGCAGGTGGGCTCGTCGCCGCCCAGCGCGGCGACGGCCAGCAGGAGCGAGCCGGCGGTCCAGCTGGTGAGTTCCTCGGGCCAGACGGCCTGGTCCTCGAAGACGTACCCCGTCCAGTACAGGCCGGTCTTCGGATCGCGCAGGTGCTGGATGGACTGGAGGATCTCCAGGGCGCGGTCGGACTCGCCCACCGCCCACAGGGCGAGGGCGAGTTCGGCCGATTCGCCGCCGGTCACCCATGGGTTGGGGACCACGCAGCGCACACCGATGCCGGGGACCACGAAGCGGTCCCAGCCCTCCTCGATCCGGGACTTGGCCTCCGCTCCGGTCAACGCGCCGCCGAGTACCGGGTAGTACCAGTCCATCGAGTAGCGGTCCTTGTCGAGGAACCGCTCGGGGTGGCGCCGGATCGCGTGCCGCAGGGCGCCGACCGCCAACTCCCAGTCGGGCTGCGGCTCTTCACGCTGCTCGGCGATCGCGAGCGCGCAGCGCAACGCGTGATGGATCGACGAACTCCCGGTCAGCAGCGCGTCGTCGACCGGCGTGCCGTCGTCCTCGCGCTTCCAGCCGATCTGCCCGCCGGGCTGCTGGAGCCCGAGCACGAACTCCACGGCCGCGTAGACGGCCGGCCACATGCTGTCCAGGAACGTGTCGTCGCCGGTGGCCAGGTAGTGGTGCCAGACGCCGACCGCTATGTACGCGCAGAAGTTAGTCTCGCGTCCGCGATCGGTGACGTCGGCGAAGTCCCCGTCGGCGTACGCCGCGTACCAGGAGCCGTCCGCGTTCTGGTGCCGCGCCAGCCACTCGTACGCGCGCTCCGCCGCCTCGTGCTCCCCCGCCGCGTCGAGCGCCATCGCGGCCTCGGTGTGGTCCCACGGGTCGAGATGGTGCCCCCGGAACCACGGAATGGCCCCGTCCGGCCGCTGCACCCCGAGGATCCCGCGCACCGTGGCGGCGGCCTGCTCGGCGGTGAGGACCCCGGGCAGGACGAGGTGTTCTGTCCGGGGCGTCGTCACGAAGCGGCCACCGTGGCGGCGTCGACGGGCCGGTGCGGCTTGGTCGCGTACGCCACGAAGCTCTTGCCGATCAGGGGGTTCAGCGCCTGCTCGGCGACTCGCGTGGCCAGCGGCTTCTTCATGATGTCCCAGACCAGCAGCTTGTGGTACGCCCGCACGGGCAGCGCCTTGTCGTTGTCGACGCCGAACGCGCACTTCAGCCACCAGTACGGCGAGTGCAGCCCGTGCGCGTGGTGGGTGCCGTACGGCTTCAGCCCGGCTTCCCTGATCTTGGCCAGGAGTTCGTCCGCCTTGTAGATGCGGATGTGGCCGCCCTCGACCTCGTGGTAGGCGTCGGACAGCGTCCAGCAGACCTTCTCCGGTCCGTAGCGCGGCACGGTGATCGCGATACGGCCGCCCGGCCGGAGCACCCGGACCATCTCCGCGAGTACGCCCTTGTCGTCCGGGATGTGTTCCATCACCTCGGAGATGATCACGACGTCGAAGGACTCGTCGGGGAAGGGCAGCGCGAGGGCGTCGCCCTCCATGGCCGTCGCGGTGGCCCCGGCGGGCGCCTCGCCGGCCTCCTTCATCGCCGCGAACCACTTGGCGACCTCGCGGATCTCCTCCCCGTTCTGGTCCAGCGCCACGACCTGCGCGCCGCGCCGGTAACACTCGAACGCGTGCCGGCCGGCACCGCAGCCGAGGTCCAGTACGCGGTCGCCCGGGGCGAGCGGGAACCGGGAGAAGTCGACGGTCAGCACGTGGCCCTGCTTTCGCGGTCGGAGGTGGGGGTGGCGCCCGTCGCCGGGGCGAAATCCTGGGGGGCGGGGGTGGTGCCCGCCGGGGAGGTGACGTCCGCGGCGCCTCCGGAACGGCCGGGAGGCGTGACGTCGGAGCGGCCGGGAGCCGTGACGTCGGAACGGCCGGGAGCCGCCGCGGGGGCGACGTCTGCGGCGCCCGCGAAGCCGCCGGAAGCCGTGGCCGCCGAGACGACGCCTGCCGGGCCCGCGAAGCCGCCGGAAGCCGAGGCCGCCGAGACGACGCCTGCGGAGCTCCCGAAGCCGCCGGGAGCCGTGGCCGCCGAGGCGACGCCTGCCGGACCCGTGAAGCCGCCGGAAGCCGAGGCCGCCGAGACGACGCCTGCCGGGCTCGCGGAGCGGCCGGAGGCCGTGGCCGCGGGGGCGACGTCTGCGGAGCTCGCGGAGCGGCCGGAGGCTGCCGCCGCGGGGGTGGCTGTTGCGGCTGCGGAGTGGCGAGGGTCGGTGCGCCCGGAGCAGGTCATCGCCTCGCGGTAGCGGGCCACCGTTCCCTCGGCGGCCCGGGCCCAGGTGAAGCGCTCCAGTACGCGCGCGCGCCCGGCGGAGCCGAGCCGCGCCCGGAGTTCCGGGTCACCTAGGAGCCGGCTCAGCCCAGCGGCCAGCGAACCGGCGTCGCCGGGCGGCACCGCCAGGCAGGTCTGACCGTCGGGCCCGGCGACTTCCGGGATCGCCCCGCCAGTCGTGGCCACGAGCGGCGTCCCCGTGGCCATCGCCTCGGCGGCGGGCAGCGAGAACCCCTCGTACAGGGAGGGCACGCAGGCGACTTCGGCCGAGCGCACGAGGTCGACGAGTTCGGCGTCGGAGATGCCCTTGACGAACTCGACGGCGCCTTCGAGCCCGTACCGCTCGATGGCCTGGGCGACCGGCCCGTCCTCGGCACGCCTGCCGACGACGACGAGATGCGCGCCGGGGTGCTCGGTGCGCACCTTCGCGAGCGCCTCGACGAGGAAGACCAGCCCCTTGAGCGGCACGTCCGCGCTGGAGGTAGTGACGATCCGGCCCGGCACCTGCCGGATCGCCGGATCCGGCGAGAAAAGGTCGGTGTCCGCGCCGATGTGGACGACGTGGATGCGCTCGTCGCGTACGCCGAGGTGGTCGACGATCTCCTGGCGCGAGGTACCGGAGACGGTGAGCACGGACGGCAGCCGGCGCGCGACGCGCTTCTGCATGCGCGTGAACGCGTACCAGCGGCGGACGGACGCGCGGCGCTTCCAGCCCTCGGCGGCGTCCAGTTCCAGCTGCCGGTCGACGGTGATGGGGTGGTGGATGGTGGTGACGAGGGGCGCGCCCACGTCGCCCAGCAGGCCGTAGCCGAGGGTCTGGTTGTCGTGGATGACGTCGAACTCGCCGCGGCGGGCCCGCAGATGGCGGCGGGCGCGCAGCGAGAAGGTCAGCGGCTCGGGAAAGCCCCCGGTCCACATCGTGCCGACCTCGAGCGCGTCGACCCAGTCGCGGAACTCCTCGCGCTTCGGGGTGCGAAAGGGGTCGGGCTGGCGGTACAGATCGAGGCTGGGCAGCTCCGTGAGGCTGAGGTTGTGGCTCAGCTCGGGAAGACCTTCGTCGAGCACGGGGTAGGGCTGGGAGCCGATGACCTCGACGTGGTGGCCGAGCCGGGCCAGCTCGCGCGAGAGATGCCGTACGTACACGCCCTGACCGCCGCAGAACGGGTTTCCCTTGTACGTGAGGAGCGCGATGCGCAGGGGCCGGTCGTCGTCGGCGGCCGCACCCTCCCCGGGGCCCGCCTCCATGGCCTCAGCGGTCACTTACGGCCCCCTTCTCCCTGCACTTTCCCGCGAGATTACGCCGGGACGCTAATCTAGAACAAGTTTCAGACTTGATCGTTCAAGGAGCACTGAATCTACCGGCAGGTAGCGCCGCTGTGAGCGGTGGATCAGGTGATTCACGCCACGACGAAGCAGTCGGGCCGAACGTCACGGAACGGGACTTATGCCTGCGGAAGCCAAGGTGGACACTGCCCGGTCGACGTCATCGGTGTCGCCCCCGCTCACCGAGCGCCAGGAGGCGCGCCGCCGCCGGATCCTGCACGCGAGCGCGCAGCTGGCGAGCCGGGGCGGTTTCGACGCCGTCCAGATGCGCGAGGTCGCGGAGTCGTCACAGGTCGCCCTGGGCACGCTGTACCGCTACTTCCCCTCGAAGGTCCACCTGCTGGTCGCCACGATGCAGGACCAGTTGGAGCATATGCACGGCACCCTGCGCAAGAAGCCGCCGGCCGGGGACACGGCGGCGGAGCGGGTGGCGGAGACCTTGATGCGGGCGTTCCGTGCCCTGCAGCGCGAGCCGCACCTCGCCGACGCCATGGTCCGCGCGCTCACCTTCGCGGACCGCAGCGTCAGCCCCGAGGTCGACCAGGTCTCCCGGCAGACCACGGTGATCATCCTGGACGCGATGGGTCTCGACGAGCCCACCCCGGCTCAGCTCTCCGCCGTCCGCGTCATCGAGCACACCTGGCACTCGGCCCTGATCACCTGGCTCTCCGGTCGCGCGTCCATCGCCCAGGTCAAGATCGACATCGAGACGGTGTGCCGCCTGATCGACCTGACGGAGCCGGAGAAACACGACTAGGACCTACGAGGCGGGTTCCCTTCGCCGGCATTGTCCGGATCAGGTACTGGGGGTCGCCTTCTGGCCTTACTGCTGCCGTCCGGCCTCTCAGCTCTACCGTCGATGTCGGCCTCAGCGGATGCTGATGCGTCTCGCCAAAGTCGGCTACTCCGGTCGAACTCCCTCACTCGTCTCGTAGGCCAATTACAGAATAGAACGTCCAGCGCCAGACAGAACCCCCCAAAGAGGATTTTTTTTCAATCCTCGGGCGGAAACACCGGTTCCCCGCTCTCCAGCAGCGTGATCATGATGGCCTCCACCGGGCAGCCCTCCGCCGCCTCGAGGATCTTCTCGTTGGCGTCGGTCCCCGGTTCGACGGGGTGGGACTGCATGCCGGTGTCGAGGCGGAAGGCGTCCGGGGCGTGGTGGACGCACTGGGCGGAGCCGATGCAGACGGACCGGTCGACCTCGACCTGCCAGCGGTCGCCCATGCTCACGCCTCCCAGCCGGCCGGCAGATGGATCATCTTGTGCTCGAGGAACTCGCCGTAGCCCTCGGGCCCGAACTCCCGCCCAAGGCCGGAGTTCTTGTAGCCGCCGAAGGGGCCGAGCATGTCGAGGCTGAAGGTGTTGACGGAGTAGGTGCCGGTACGGACCTGCCGGGCGACGTCGATGCCGTGCGCGACGTCCGCCGTCCAGACGCTTCCGCTCAGCCCGTAGTCGGAGTCGTTGGCGATCTTTACGGCCTCGGTCTCGTCGCCGTAGGGGAGCAGACAGATCACCGGGCCGAAGATCTCCTCCCGCGCGATCCGCATGGAGTTGTCGACGTCGCCGAAGAGGGTCGGCTCGACGTACCAGCCCCGGTCGAGGCCGCGCGGACGCCCGCCGCCCGTAAGGATCTTGGCGCCCTCCTCCTGGCCGATCCGTATGTAGTCGAGGTTGCGCTGCTGCTGCCGCTCGGCGACCAGCGGGCCCACCTGGGTCGCCGGGTCGAGCGGGTCGCCGACGACCAGCGCGCTCGCCGCCGCCGCGAAGGCGTCCGCGAACTCGTCGTAGCGCGAGTGCGGCAGAAGGATGCGGGTCTGCGCTACACAGGCCTGCCCGTTGTTCATCCAGGCCGCCGAGACGATTGAGGGGACGGACGTGTCGAGGTCCGCGTCCGGCAGGACCACGGCCGCCGACTTGCCGCCCAGCTCCAAGGTCACGCGGGTGAGATGGCGGGACGCGACCTCCATCACGCGTTTGCCGGCCGCGACCGAGCCGGTGAAGGAGACCTTGTCGATGCCGGGGTGCCCGACCAGGTACTCGCTGACCTCGCGGCCGGCCGGGAGGATCGACAGCACACCCTCCGGCAATCCGGCCTCCCGCGCGATCTCGCCGAGCAGGTAGGCGTCCAGGGGCGATTCGGGCGACGGTTTCAGTATGACGGTGCAGCCGGTCAGCAGGGCGGGCGCGAGCTTGGCCGCCGCCACGAACTGCGGGACGTTCCACGGCACCACGGCCGCGACGACGCCCACCGGCTCCCGGCGGACGAGGATCTTGCCGAGGACTCCGTCGCGCGTCTCCTCGTACGTGTAGTTCCGCGCGACCGTGATCGCCGCATCCCACACCATCATCGCGCCGAGGGCCTGCGCGAGGACGCTCCAGGAGTACGGGGAGCCGTTCTCGCAGGAGATGACGCGGGCGATCTCCTCGTGCCGTACGGCGATCGCGTCCTTGATCCGGGTGACGACCTCGATCCGCTCGTCGAGGCTCATGCGCGGCCAGGGGCCGTCGTCGAACGCCTCGCGCGCGGCGGCGACCGCCCGGTCGACGTCCGCCGTGGAGGCGTGCGGCACCCGCCCGATGACCTCTTCCGTGTGCGGCGAGATCACCTCGATGACGTCCTTGCCCAGGGGGTCCGTCAACTCCCCGCCTATGAACAGCTGTCCGTGTTCCACGAGCTCGGTCATGGCCGACTGCCTCCCCGGAAGCATTCTCTGACGCTGCATCAGATACGAGAACTGATACCAGTTCCCGTCGGATGAGTCCACGGGCCGGACCCGTCCGGAGAAAGGTCGACTTGGGCTCCCATCGAAACCTGTTCTAGTTATAGTGGCCGGAACGCGGCGATTGGGGAGCCCATGGCGCAGGTGTCCGACCACGGCGGAGGCGTACAGTCCATCGAGGTCCCCATCCCGGACAATCCACTCGGCCACACGCTCGTGTACGTCGTCGACACCGATCGCGGCCCCGTCCTGATCGACACCGGCTGGGACGACCCCGCCTCCTGGGACACCCTCGCGGAGGGCCTCACCGCCTGCGGCACCTCCGTCGCCGAGATCCACGGCGTGGTCATCACCCACCACCACCCCGATCACCACGGCCTGTCCGGCAAGGTGCGCGAGGCGTCCGGCGGGTGGATCGCGATGCACGCGGCGGACGCGGCGATCGTCCGGCGGACCCGGGAGAACCGGCCCGAGCGCTGGTTCGCCTATATGGCGGCCAAGCTGGCGGCGTCGGGCGCCCCCGAGGAGCATGTGGCCCCCCTGCGCGAGACCGGCACATCACTGCGCCGCCCCAGCACCCTCCCCGGCTTCTCCCCCGCCCTCCCGGACCGCGAGATCGTCCCCGGCGAACTCCTCACCCTCCCGGGCCGCCGCCTGCGCGCGATCTGGACGCCCGGCCACACCCCGGGCCACGTCTGCCTCCACCTCGAGGAGACCCACCCGGCCCAACTCCCTGGCCGTGGCCGTCTGTTCTCCGGCGACCATCTCCTGCCGAGGATCACTCCGCACATCGGCCTGTACGAGGATCCGGACGACGCCACCGTCACCGACCCCCTCGGCGACTACCTCGACTCCCTGGAGCGCGTCGGGCGCCTCGACCCGGCCGAGGTGCTCCCGGCCCACCAGCACGCCTTCGCCGACGCCCCTTCCCGCGTACGGGAGTTGCTCGCCCACCACGAGGAGCGCCTCACCGGTCTCCTCGCCCTCCTCTCGACCCCGCTCACCCCCTGGCAGCTCGCCGAGCGCATGGAGTGGAACCGTCCCTGGGACCAAATCCCCTACGGTTCAAGGAGCATCGCGGTCTCGGAGGCGGAGGCCCATGTGCGGCGGCTGGTGAAGCTGGGGCGCGCGGAGGCGGTGACGGGGAGCGACCCGGTCACGTACAGAGCCGCCGTATAAACGCATCGAGATCCCGGGCCCGCAGCTGATACCAAGGGGCCCATGGATCCCGTCGAAGACCTCCTCGCCGAGCGCGCCTGTGAACGGCTCGTCCTCGACTTCGTCCGCCGCCTGGACATCGGTGAACCCGGCACGGTCGCCGACCTGTTCACCGAGGACGGCACCTGGCAGTGGCCGGAGGGCGACCGCGTCGTGCGGGGACGGGACGCGCTGCGGGAGTACTTCGGCTCTCGCCCCGCGGACCGGCTCTCGCGCCGCGTCATGACCAACATCATCGTCACCCTGGCCTCCCCCACGACAGCCACCGCCACCTCGTACTTCACGACCTACCGCGTCGACGGCCACACCGGCGGCATGGTCCCGGCCGGCCATCCCGTCCAGGTCGGGAACTACGAAGACGTCTTCCGCAAGGCCGGCGGCACCTGGCAACTGACCTCGCGCACCCTGTTCCTGCCGTTCGGCGGCCCGACACCCCGCCAGTGACGTACACCGTCGAGCGGCGCCGCGACGGGCAACAACTCCTGCTGGGGCGCGCCCCGCCGAGGACCGCTGCTCCGACGTCGGCCTGTTCCTCGGTTCCTCGGGGTGGCGGACGGTGACCCGGCCCCACCTGCGCGAGCTGACGGGTGGGCGTGCGGGCGATGATTCCGCGGCGCGGCGAGAGTCTGTATGGCGACCGCATTCTTCGGAAAGGTGAACCGATGAGTAGCCTGCGCGACCTTCTCCAGGCGTACGTCGACGACGGCACGGTGCCGGGAGCGGTGGGACTGGTGGCCCGCGGCGACCGCGCCGCCCGCGTCGACGTACAGGCCGTCGGCTCCGTCGACGTCGAGGGCAGCGCCCCGATGGCCCGGGACTCGATCTTCCGTATCGCCTCGATCAGCAAGCCGATCACCGCCGCGGCCGTGATGATGCTGGTCGACGACGGCGTGATCGCGCCGGAAGAGCCGGTCGACGGGTGGCTCCCGGAGCTGGCCAAGCCGATGGTCGTCCGTACGCCGTCCAGCCCCGTCGACGACGTCGTCCCGGCCGCGCGGGCGATCACCGTCGCCGATCTGCTGTCCTCCCGGGCCGGCTGGGGCTTCCCCTCCGACTTCACGCTGCCGCAGGTCCAGGCGCTGTTCGAGGTGCAGAAGGACGGCCGCGAGCCGCAGGCCTTTCCGGCGCCGGACGCGTGGCTCACGGACCTGGCCCGCATTCCGCTGCTGTACCAGCCGGGCGAGGCCTGGCTGTACGGCACCTGCTCCGACCTCCAGGGCGTGCTGATCTCACGGGTCGCAGGCCGTCCACTCCCGGAGTTCCTGGCCGAGCGGATCTTCGCACCGCTGGGCATGACGGACACCGCCTTCGAGGTGCCGGTAAGCAAGCGCGACCGTTTCACCAGCTCCTACCGAACCGCCCAGGACGGCGGCGGTCTCGAACTGGCCGACGCCCCCGAGGGGCAGTGGAGCAGCGTTGCGCGGTTCCCCTCCGGCGGCGGCGGACTCGTCTCGACGGCCGACGACTGGCTGGCCTTCGCGCGCATGCTGCTCGCCGACGGTACGGCGGGTGGCCGTCGCCTGCTGTCCTCCGATGCGGTACGGCAGATGACCAGAAACCACCTCACCTCCGCCCAGCGCGACATCGGCGCGCTGTTCCTGGAGGGCCAGGGCTGGGGCTACGGCGCCCAGGTCGACATCGAACCCACCGACCCCTGGAACACCCCGGGCCGCTACGGCTGGACCGGCGGCACCGGCACGACCGGCCACCTCGTCCCGTCCACCGGCACGGTCACCCTGCTGCTCACCCAGGTCGCCATGCAGAACCCGACACCGCCCCCGCTGATGCGCGCCTTCTGGCGCCACACGACTCACGCCCCGCACTGAAGCAGCGCCCGCCTCACAGGCGGCCCTCAGGTGAATCCCTACGGGCCGGTAGAGTGAGCGGGTCGTCATCACACCCGTACGGGGGGAAGCCGGTGCGAATCCGGCGCTGACCCTTCCCCAGCTCTCGGCTTCGCTCGAGCCGGGGAGACCCCAATCGTGAACCGCCGCCCCGGTGGTGAGCCGGATCGCCTCGCGTGGGACGTGACCGGCTCGTGCCCTCGGCAGCCCGCCGATGGCCGGCACCGTCGAGGGATACGGAGCCGGAGTCGCCCGGATGCTTCTGCGTGCCCGGTGCTGCCCGGCTCCCCGCAGGGAGAGTCATGATTGTTCGCCGCAGCGCCGCGGTACTGGCCGTCACCGCCGTGATCGGCACGGCCCTCGCGCCGGCCGCCTTCGCGGACGCGTCCCCCGCTCCGTCCCAGGCGATTGCCTCCGGCCTCTACGGTTCCACCGCCCCCACCTACGACGGTGTCTGGCGGCAGTCGCTCGCGCTGCTCGCCCAGCACACCGTCGGTGTGAAGTCCCCGGCGAAGGCCGTCGACTGGCTGACCGGCCAGCAGTGCGCGGACGGGGCGTTCGCGCCGTACCGCGCCGACGCCACGACGAAGTGCGACGCCAAGACCGCGGTCGACACGAACAGCACGGCCGCCGCCGTACAGGCCCTCGCCGCGCTCGGCGGCCACGACACCGAGACCGGCAAGGCCGTCGCCTGGCTGAAGTCCGTACAGAACAAGGACGGTGGCTGGGGGTACGCCCCCGGCGGCGGGGCCAGCGACACCAACTCGACGTCCGTGGTGATCGGCGCGCTGGCCTCGGCCGGCGAGAAGCCCGATGAGGTCGCCAAGGGCGGCAAGTCGCCGTACGACGCCCTGGTGAAGCTGTCGATCCCGTGCGGCGAGGACGGCGGGGGCGCGTTCGCCTACCAGCCGGACAAGAAGGGCAAGCTCGCGGCGAACGCGGACGCGTCGGCGGCGGGCGTGCTCGGCGCGCTCGGCAAGGGGTTCGTGACGACGGCCGGGAAGGCGCCGTCGGACGGGTACGTCTGCGGCGACGCGAACGGCCTCACCCCGGCGCAGGCGGCCCACAACGGCGCGGCCCATCTCTCGGTCGCTCTGCACGACACCCCCTACCTGAAGTCCGCGATGCCAGGCGCCAAGGACCAGCCCGACTACGGCAACACCGCGGACGCGGTCGTCGCGCTCGCGGCCGCAGGCTGGACCACGTACACGAAGAAGCCGCTGGCCTGGCTGGAGAAGAACTCCGGCACCTGGGCCGCGAAGGCCGGTCCGGCCGCGTACGCCCAGCTGATCTTCGCCGCCCACGCCACCGGCGCCGACCCGCGCGACTTCGGCGGCGCGGACCTCGTCAAGCAGCTGGGCGCGACCGGCCCGGCGACGGACGCGTCCGACTACTCGGCCGCCCCGAGCGACGAGAAGAAGAAGGACGACGGCAACGGGCTCGGCGTCTGGTGGATCGTCGGCGTCGGTCTCGTCGCCGGCATCGGCGTCGGCTTCCTGATCAGCGGCCGCAACAAGAAGCAGCTGTGAGCCGTCGCCGGACGCCCGCGCCGGCCTTGGCGGCCCTGCTGCTCCTCGTACTCGGCGGCGCGGGGCAGGCCCACGCCGTCGGCTACCGCTACTGGTCCTTCTGGGACCTGACCGGCGGGAAGTGGACGTACGGGACACAGGGCCCGTCGACCGAGCGGCCGTCCGACGGTGACGTCCAGGGCTTCCGCTTCGCGGTGAGCGAGGACTCGCGGCACGCGGTACGGCCGCGCGGCGACGCCGAGTTCGCCGGCATCTGCGCCAAGACGCCTGCCCGGTCCGGCACGAAGCGGGTGGCCCTCGTCATCGACTTCGGCGTCCCCGCCGACGCGCCGTCCGCCGAGACACCGCCGTCCCCGCGCACCGCCTGCGCCCGCGTTCCCTCCGACGCGACGACGGCCGACGCCCTCGCCTCGGTCGCGAGGCCACTGCGCTACGACAGCAACGCCCTCCTGTGCGCCATCGCCGGCTATCCGCACACCGGCTGCGGCGAGCAGGTCTCGGCCACCCGGCCGACGAGGTCCACCGCCTCCCACGCCAAGCCGGCCCACCACGGCCCGTCGCTGGGCCTCCTGGCGGGCGTCACCGCGGTGGCCCTCCTGGGCGGTGCCGCCATCTGGCAGGCGCGGCGCCGTCGAGGGTGAGGCGGGTGGGGATGATGACCAAGGGCGACCGTGAAGCCGCTGGCGCTGCGGGCAATCGCGGCGCAGGGCGACGGGGGTCCCCCCGCTCGAGCGAAGCCGGGAGTGGGGGAGGCTGGGCACAGCCACCAGCGCGGGGTGCCGGCCAGACCCAAGGCCCACTGAAGCGCCGTAGAACCCCGGAGGCGAACCGCAGCAACGCCCTCCACCCAGGCGCCTGGTGGATCTGGGCCCTCGGCCTGGGGACAGCCGCCTCCCGCACCACCAACCCCCTCCTCCTGACCCTGCTCATCGCCGTAGCGGGATACGTCGTGGCGGCACGCCGCACCGCGGCCCCCTGGGCCCGCTCGTACACCGCGTTCGTCAAGCTCGGCATCACCGTCCTGGGCATCCGGCTGGCCTTCGCCGTGTTCCTCGGCTCCCCCATTCCCGGCACACACCTCCTCGTCACGCTCCCCGAAGTCCCCCTTCCGCACTGGGCGCAGGGCATCCGCATCGGCGGCCGGGTCACCGCGGAGGGCCTGGTCTTCGCGCTGTACGACGGCCTGAAGCTGGCCACGCTGCTCATCTGCGTCGGCGCGGCGAACGCCCTCGCCAACCCGGCACGGCTGCTGAAGTCGCTGCCGGGAGCGTTGTACGAGGCGGGCGTCGCGGTGGTCGTCGCGCTGACCTTCGCGCCGAACCTGATCGCCGACGTACAGCGGCTGCGGGCCGCGCGCCGGCTCCGCGGCAGGCCCGACCGGGGCCTGCGCGGACTGCTGCAGGTGGGACTCCCGGTTCTGGAGGGCGCGTTGGAGCGTTCGGTCGCTCTCGCGGCGGCGATGGACGCGCGCGGGTACGGGCGTACGGCCGAGGTCCCGCCGGCCGTACGCCGTGCCACCACCGTACTGACGCCGGCCGGACTGCTCGGCGTCTGCGCGGGCACGTACGGACTGCTGACCGCCGAGGGCGCAAGCTACGGTCTGCCGCTGCTGCTGGCCGGGCTGGCCGCGGCGCTCGGCGGGCTGTGGCTGGGCGGCCGCCGCTCGCTGCGTACGCGGTACCGGCCGGACGTGTGGGGCGTACGGGCGTGGCTCGTCGCGGGGTCGGGCATCGCGGTGGCGGCGCTGCTGGTCGCCGCCGCCTCGTACGACCCCGCCGCGCTGCGCCCCGGCGTCGTACCGCTCGTGGCCCCCTCCCTCCCGCTCTGGCCGGCGGCGGCGATCCTGCTCGGCCTTTTCCCCGCCTTCGTCGCCCCGATCCCCAAGGAGCCGTCGTGATCCGCTTCGAGGATGTCTCCGTGACGTACGACGGAGCGGCCGAACCCACCGTCCAGGGCATCGACTTCGAGGTCCCCGAGGGGGAACTCGTGCTGCTGGTCGGCCCGTCCGGGGTCGGCAAGTCGACCGTGCTGGGCGCGGTGAGCGGCCTCGTCCCGCACTTCACGGGCGGAACGCTGCGCGGCCGGGTCACGGTCGCCGGGCGGGACACCCGCACCCACAAGCCGCGCGAACTCGCGGACGTGGTGGGCACGGTGGGCCAGGACCCGCTGTCGCACTTCGTCACGGACACCGTGGAGGACGAACTCGCCTACGGCATGGAGTCGTTGGGCCTCGCGCCGGACGTCATGCGGCGCCGCGTGGAGGAAACTCTCGATCTCCTGTCCCTGGCGGACCTCCGCGACCGTCCGATCGCCACGCTCTCCGGGGGCCAGCAGCAGCGCGTCGCCATCGGTTCGGTGCTGACCCCCCATCCAAGGGTCCTGGTCCTCGACGAACCCACGTCGGCCCTGGATCCCGTCGCCGCGGAGGAGGTCCTCGCCATCCTCCAGCGCCTGGTCCACGACCTCGGCACCACCGTCCTGATGGCCGAGCACCGCCTGGAACGCGTCGTCCAGTACGCCGACCTGCTCGCTCTCCTCCCCTCTCCGGGAGCCGCCCCTCTCCTCGGCACCCCGTCCGAGGTGATGGCCGTCTCCCCGGTGTACCCCCCGGTGGTGGACCTCGGCCGCCTGGCCGGCTGGTCCCCGCTCCCCCTGACGGTGCGCGACGCACGACGAAGGGCGGGGGCGCTGCGCGAGCGCCTGTCCGGGGCGGCACGCGAAGGCACCGCGGCTCCAACACCGCCACCGCCCGTGCCCGTGCCCGTGGCCGTGGTCCAATCCCTGGCCGTCCGGCGCGGGCGCGTCGAGGCGCTGCGCCGCGTCGATCTCACCGCCGCCCCCGGCGAGACCATCGCGCTGATGGGGCGGAACGGGGCCGGGAAGTCCACGTTGCTCGGCGCGTTGGTCGGGCTGGTGGAACCCGCCGCCGGATCCGTCCGGGTCGGCGGGGCCGTGCCGCATCGCACGGCGCCGCGTGAGCTCGTACGGCGGGTGGGCCTCGTACCGCAGGAGCCGCGGGATCTGCTGTACGCGGACACGGTCGTCGCCGAGTGCGCGGCGGCGGACCGGGATGCCGGGGCCCCGGCCGGGACGTGCCGGGCGCTGGTCTGCGAGCTGCTGCCGGGGATCGGGGACGACACGCACCCCCGGGACCTGTCGGAGGGCCAGCGACTGGCGCTCGCGCTGGCCGTCGTCCTGACGGCCCGCCCCCCGCTGCTGCTCCTCGACGAGCCGACCCGCGGCCTCGACTACGCGGCGAAGGCCCGGCTGGTCACGATGTTGCGCGGGCTGGCCGCCGAGGGCCACGCCATCGTCCTGGCGACCCACGACGTGGAACTCGCCGCCGATCTCGCCCACCGGGTGGTCATCCTCGCGGAGGGCGAGATCGTCGCCGACGGCCCCACCGCCGAGGTGGTCGTCGCGTCTCCGTCCTTCGCCCCGCAGGTCACCAAGGTGCTGGCCCCGCAGCCGTGGCTCACGGTCGCCCAGGTCAGGGACGCACTCTCGTGACAGGACCCGAAGCACGACGGCAGCCGGAGTCCCACCGCGGGCCCGAGTCCCAGCCCCACCACCACGCCCACCCCCAGCCCCCACCCCAATCCAAAGCCATCCCCCTGGGCCCCCGCTCCCTCACCGCCCTCGCCCTCGTCAGCGTCACCGGTCTCGCCGGATTCGCGTGGCCGCTCTTCGCGGGACCGGGGTCGCAGGTGAGCGCGCATGCGCAGGACGCTCCGTGGCTGTTCGCGGGGCTGCTCGTGCTGCTCGTCGCGGTCGTCGCGGCGGCGATATCGGAATCGGGGCTCGGGCCGAAGGCGGTGGCGATGCTGGGCGTGCTGGCCGCGACCGGCGCCGCGCTGCGGCCGATCGGGGCCGGGACCGCGGGAATCGAGCCGATGTTCTTCCTGATGGTGCTGAGCGGACGGGTCCTCGGACCCGGCTTCGGCTTCGTCCTCGGGTCCGTCACCATGTTCGCGTCGGCGCTGCTCACGGGAGGGGTGGGGCCCTGGATGCCCTTCCAGATGCTCGCCATGGGGTGGTTCACCATGGGCGCCGGGCTGCTGCCGGGCCCCGGCCGGCTACGGGGGCGCCCGGAGCTGGTGATGCTCGCCGCGTACGGGTTCCTCGCCGCCTTCGCCTACGGCACCGTCATGAACCTGGCCGGCTGGCCCTTCATGGACGCGCTGGCCTCGAACGTCGCCTTCGACCCGCACGACACCGTCCCCGCGAATCTGACCCGCTTCCTCGCGTACTGCCTGGCCACGTCCCTGGGCTGGGACCTGGGCCGGGCGGTCGTCACCGTGGTGCTGACCCTCACGCTCGGCGCGACCCTCCTCAAGGCCCTGCGCCGGGCCACGCGCCGCGCGGCTTTCGAGACGCCGGTCGCGTTCGAACCCGAGTGACGCGAGACGCCGGTCACATCCGAGCCCCGGCGGCCTGCGGCCCCCGTCACACCGCTCGGACGCACCCCGTCGACGTTCGTTCGCCGTCCGTGACGCACGGGGTGAAGCGGCCCACAGGACCTAGGTCACATACGAAGCGCGGTCGTAGTGAAATCGACGTGGCATGAACGCGTCGTCAGGCCCTCTGACCTGGGGTTTGAGAGCCAGATCACATGAAGGACTTTCTCCTCGGATGCGACCACCACTAGTAAAAGGGGTCATTGCGGACAGCCCTCGATCCTGTTTCTCTGGAGCAGTCGCAAGGCGCCGACGAGCCCTCCCGGGCCGCGGCGCCGACGTATGCCACCGCCACCTCCGGGTGGCCGGCACACGTACGACTCCATGTCCCCGAAGAAAAAGGTTCTCCGTGTCCGTCTCTTTCATCCGCCGCATCGCCACTTCTCCGAAGAAGGTCCTCACCACCGCCGCCGTGGCCGCCGCCACAACCGGCATGGTCCTGGCAGCGGCCCCCGCCCACGCCGCCACCACCTCGACCTCCTCCGCCCAGGCGATCGCGCACCAGATGATCCCGGACGCCGCGCAGTACAACGCCTTCAGCAAGATCGTCGAGCACGAGAGCGGCTGGAACATCAGCGCCACGAACTCCTCGTCCGGCGCGTACGGCCTGGTCCAGGCCCTGCCCGCCTCGAAGATGGCGTCCGCCGGCTCCGACTGGAAGACCAACCCCAAGACGCAGATCAAGTGGGGTCTGGACTACATGAACTCCCGCTACGGCAGCCCGGCCGGCGCCTGGAACTTCTGGCAGGCCAACGGCTGGTACTGACCGGCCCAACGGCTGGTACCGACCGGCCCCACCGCACGTGAAGGCGGCGGCCCCCGATCCCCGGGGCCGCCGCCTTCGCCATGCCCTGCCGCCATGCCCTGCTTCTGTGTCGCGCCCGGCGAGGAACGCCCCGACCTGCCCCGTATCCGTGGTGGACTTGGGTCCCCGCGCCCGCCCCGCTGACCGGAGGCTGCATGACCACCGAGACGGAGAAGCCGTACGACCCGGAGGCGCGCGGACTGCGCCTGGTGGCCGTGCTGTTGGCGCTGACCGTGGTGAGCGGGATGATCGACGCGGTGAGTTACCTCGGCCTCGGGCATGTCTTCACCGCGAACATGACCGGCAATGTGGTGGTGCTGGGCTTCGCCGCCGCCGGGGCACAGGGCTTCTCGGTACCGCACACGCTGACATCGCTGGTGTCCTTCCTGGTGGGCGCCACGGCAGGGGGGCGCGTCGCGGTGCGGTTCGGCGGCGCTTCGCGCCGGACCTGGGCGCGGGTCACGCTCGCCACCGAGGCGGTGTTCGTGGGCGCCTCGGCCGTTGTCGCCTTCGCCGCACCGGGCGCCACCGGCACGACGTACACACTCATCGCCCTCACGGCCTTCGCCATGGGCCTGCGCAACGCGACGGTACGCAAGCTGGGCGTACCCGACCTGACGACCACGGTCCTGACGATGACCCTGACCGGCCTCGCCTCCGACACCCGCCTCGCGGGCGGCAGCGGCCACCGCTCCCCCCGCCGCGCGGCCGCGGTGGTCGCGATGCTGGTGGGCGCCACCCTCGGCGCATGGCTGGTGATCCACCACGACCTGGGCATCCCGCTGCTGATCGCGGCACTGGTGTCGGGTGCGCTGGCCGTGGTGGCGTCCGGGCGGGAGTAGCCAAGCGGCCCCCGGACCAGCCCCCCGGCCCTCCGGACGCGATTCCTTTCCCGGGCGTGTGAGGTCTGTCCTCGTGGAGGCTCTCGCTTCCCCCGGACCGGATGGCCCCACGGCCGCCCGGCCCTCCGGGTGCGAGAGCGGAGCGTGTGACGACAAGAACCCCAGCGGCACGGTGCTCACCGTCTTCGCGGCGTTCACCGAGTGGAGTGCTAAAGCCGCTGAATGATCGTGCCCGTGGCCAGCCCCCCACCCGCACACATCGTGATCAGCGCGAACTCCTTGTCCCGGCGCTCCAGTTCATGCAGGGCGGTCGTGATCAGCCGCGCCCCCGTCGCCCCCACCGGATGCCCGAGGGCGATCGCGCCGCCGTTCACGTTCACCTTCTCCAGGTCCTGTTCGAAGACCTGAGCCCAGCTGAGCACCACGGACGCGAACGCCTCGTTGATCTCCACGAGGTCGATGTCCTTCAGCGACATCCCCGCCTTGCCCAGCACGGCCCGCGTCGCGTCGATCGGCCCGTCGAGGTGGAAGTGCGGGTCGGCGCCCACCAGCGCCTGGGCCACGATCCGCGCGCGCGGGCGCAGCTTCAGCGCCCGCGCCATCCGCTTGGACGCCCAGAGGATCGCGGACGCGCCGTCCGAGATCTGCGACGAGTTGCCCGCCGTGTGAACGGCTGTCGGCATCACCGGCTTCAGCCGGGCCAGCGCCTCCATGGACGTGTCGCGCAGCCCCTCGTCCCGGTCGACGAGCCGCCACATGCCCTGTCCGGCCCGCTGTTCCTCCTCCGTGGTGGGCACCTGCACGGCGAAGGTCTCCCGCTTGAAGCGCTCCTCGGACCAGGCGATGGCGGCGCGCTCCTGCGAGATGAGGCCGAGCGAGTCGACGTTCTCGCGCGTCAGACCACGATGGCGGGCGATCCGCTCCGCCGCCTCGAACTGGTTCGGCAGGTCCACGTTCCACTCGTCGGGGAACGGCTTGCCCGGCCCGTGCTTGGACCCCGACCCGAGCGGCACCCGTGACATCGCCTCGACGCCGCAGCTGATCCCGACGTCGATGACACCCGCCGCGACCATGTTGGCCACCATGTGCGAGGCCTGCTGCGAGGAACCGCACTGACAGTCGACGGTCGTCGCGGCGGTCTCGTACGGCAGGCCCATGGTGAGCCAGGCGGTGCGCGCGGGGTTCATGGACTGTTCGCCGGCGTGCGTCACGGTGCCGCCGACGATCTGCTCGACGCAGTCGGCGTGGATACCGGTGCGGCCGAGGAGTTCACGGTAGGTCTCGCCCAGGAGATAGGCGGGGTGCAGATTGGCGAGCGCGCCGCCGCGCTTGCCGATGGGCGTGCGTACGGCTTCGACGATCACGGGTTCCGCGGCCATGGGGCTAGGTCCTCTCCTAGGGCCTGTCCGGCGGATCAGGCCTGGGGCGCGGGGTCTGGGACGCACATCTGCGGCGTTGTCGTCACTCGCCGACGCTCCGCGTCGACTCCCTCCTCCGCCTTGCAGACGCACGCCCCAGACCCCGCTCACCCACGTTTTTTGGGTGCCGTTGGCCGAGTCCAGCCTGATCCGCCGGACAGGCCCCGCTGACCCGCGCAGCGCGGGGCGTCCCGGCCCACCCACCGCGCAGAACTAGAACGCGTACTAGTTCTGTGTGCAGTTTGCTGAGCGGAGCGCCCGCGCCGCAAGGGTCGTGCAGCCCCGGAAGCCGTGATCTGCACGAATTCCGCACGCAATTCGGGCCGCCGCACCCCTTGCCAGTTATAGAACCCGTTACTACCTTCACGGCAGTTCCTGATGGACCGTCAGATGGCTGGAGTTGCCGATGCCCTGTCCAGCGCTGCCCGACGGGTTCGATTTCACCGACCCCGACCTGCTGCACCACCGCGTGCCCCTGCCGGAGTTCGCCGAGCTGCGCCGGGCCGAACCGGTCCACTGGATCCCGCAACAGTCCGGTGTCGCCGGCTTCGACGACGACGGCTACTGGGCCGTCACCCGGCACGCGGACGTCAAGTACGTCTCCACGCACCCCGAGCTCTTCTCCTCCTTCCTCAACACCGCGGTCATCCGCTTCAACGAGCACATCCAGCGCGAGCAGATCGAGGTGCAGCGGCTGATCATGCTGAACATGGACCCGCCGGAGCACACCCGGGTCCGCCAGATCGTGCAGCGCGGCTTCACCCCGCGCGCCATCCGCTCCCTGGAGGACGCCCTGCGCGCCCGCGCCGGCTCCATCGTCGAGAGCGCGCTCGCGGGCGCGGGCCCCGACGGCGCCTTCGACTTCGTCACCCAGGTCGCCTGCGAACTGCCCCTCCAGGCGATAGCCGAGCTCATCGGCGTCCCGCAGGACGACCGCGCCAAGATCTTCGACTGGTCCAACAAGATGGTGTCGTACGACGATCCGGAGTACGCGATCACCGAGGAGATCGGAGCCGAGTCGGCCACCGAACTCATCTCGTACGCGATGAACATGGCCGCCGACCGCAAGCAGTGCCCGGCCAAGGACATCGTCAGCACACTGGTGGCGGCCGAGGACGAGGGCAACCTCGCCTCCGACGAGTTCGGCTTCTTCGTCCTGCTGCTCGCCGTCGCGGGCAACGAGACGACCCGTAACGCCATCACCCACGGCATGCACGCCTTCCTCACCCACCCCGATCAGTGGGACCTCTACAAGCGGGAGCGCCCGAAGACCACCGCCGAGGAGATCGTCCGCTGGGCGACCCCCGTCGTCGCCTTCCAGCGCACCGCGACCCAGGACACCGAACTGGGCGGCCAGCGGATCAACAAGGGCGACCGCGTCGGCATCTTCTACTCCTCCGCCAACAACGACCCCGAGGTCTTCGAGGGCCCCGAGCTCTTCGACATCACCCGCGATCCCAACCCGCACCTCGGCTTCGGCGGCGGAGGCCCGCACTTCTGCCTCGGCAAGTCCCTGGCCACCCTGGAGATCGACCTCATCTTCCACGCCATCGCCGACGCGCTGCCCAATCTGCGTCTGGCGGGCGACCCGCGCCGGCTGCGCTCGGCCTGGCTGAACGGCGTCAAGGAACTCCAGGTCAGCCACGCCTGACCCGCTCGGGCCGACGGCCTCCCGGTACCCGTCGGCCCGTCCGAGGGAGGCAGGGGCATCCCCCTACGCCCCGCCCCTGCCTCCCCCGCGCCCGCCCGCGCCGAAGAGCCACGCAGGCCAACCATCCTGTCGCCCCGCACGTCTTGGGATATGGAAGTCTGTCCCCCGACGTCGAGCGGAAAGCAGTGGCTGTGGGCTCCGCGCAACTCTCGTCCGTACGAACCGAGGACAGCTCCACAGGAGGGAAGGGCCCCCTCCACCGGTTCTACGAACGCCGACGCGTGCCGATTCTGGCGACCTTGTCCATCTTCCCGCTGTACATCGTGTGGGCCGTGTTCCTGGCCACGGGCGGCGGGGACCTGGCGGCACAGGACGCCTGGGCCGGATTCGCCGCGCGGCACCCCGGTTCCGCGTACAACCTCTTCTGGTACGGCGGAATGCACACCGCGAACTACAGCCTGCTGTCACCTTTCCTGATGGCCTGGGCCGGGGTGCGAACGGTGACGGTCGTGTCCGGGCTCGCGGGCTCCTGGTACGCGGCTCGCCTGCTGGAGAGGACGGGGATCGACCGACCTCTGTGGCCGGCCCTGCTCACCTCCGCGGCGCTCTGGTGCAACGTCGTCTCCGGTCGCACCACGTTCGCCCTCGGCGTGGCGATCGGCCTGGCCGGATGCGCGGCCGTCGTCGGCCCGCGCAGCCGGCCGCTCCTGGCCGCGACGGGCAGCGCGCTCGCCACGACGGCCAGCCCCGTCGCCGGGCTCTTTGTCGTGGTCGCAGGTGCGGGCTACCTGTTCGCCAGGCGGTTTCGGGAGGCCGCCGCACTGATCATTCCTCCGTTCCTGGTGGTCGTGGTGACGACGGTGCTGTTCCCGTTCCAGGGCGAGCAGCCCATGCTCGCGGGCCGAATCTGGCCACCCGTCCTCTACAGCGCCGCCGTCGTCCTGTTCGCTCCGCGTGAGTGGCGTGTGCTGCGGCTGGGGACCGCCGTCTACGCCGCCGGTGTCGTCCTCGCCTATCTGATCCCGTCACCGGTCGGCACGAACGTCGAACGGCTGGCGGAACTGATGGCACCGGCCGTCCTGCTCGCCGCGGCCATGGCGGCGCGGCGGTCCCCCGCACGGTGCGCCGCGCTCGTGGTGGCGCTCGCGTTGTCCGTCAACTGGGTGACCCACAAGACGATCGACGACCTGCGCGTGTCGACGTCGGTGCCCGCCTGGGCGGCCGACACGAAGGGGGTCGTCGCCGCGCTGGAACGCCTGGGCGCCGACCGGACCCGGGTCGAAGTGGTGCCGGCCCGCAATCACCGCGAGGCGAGTGGTCTGGCTCCCTACGTCAACACCGCCCGCGGCTGGAACCGGCAACTGGATGTCGAACGCGGTCGGCTCTTCTACGACGGCTCGTTCTCGCCGAGCGCCTACCGTGCGTGGCTGAACGGCTCAGCGGTGGGATACGTCGTCCTGCACGACGGCAAGCCCGACGGGCCCGCGGAACAGGAGGCGACGCTCGTCCGCGGCGAACCCGACTGGCTCGAGCCGGTCTGGAAGGACGCCCACTGGCGCGTCTACCGGGTGCGGGACGCGGTTCCGCTCGTCTCACCGCCGGCGACCGTGGTCCGCTCCGACGACGCGGAACTGGTGGTCCGTGTCGAGCACCGCGGTTCGGTGACGGTGCGCGTCGCCTACTCGCCCTGGCTGTGGTCGGACAAGGGCTGCCTCCAACAGGTGGGAAGGTGGACCATGTTGACCGCCCCCGCACCGGGCGAATACCGCCTGAGCTCCCGCTACCGGCTGCCTTGGGCCAACGGGTGTTAGAAGTCAGTGTCCCGAGGATGCCCGGTCGGCCTGCGCGGCCCGGGCCTCGGGCAGGTGTTCGTCCTTGACGACGATCCTGGACGCCGCACGCGGCCCCGACAGCAGGTAGGTCAGACCGAAACCCGCGCCGACCACTACCGCGCCGCCGACCGCGTCGAGGACCCAGTGGTTGGCGGTCGCGACGATCGCGGACAGGGTGAACAGCGGATGCAGCAGCCCGAGCGCCTTCATCCACCACTTGGGGGCCAGGACCGCGATCAGGATGCCGCACCACAGTGACCAGCCGAAGTGCAGGGAGGGCATGGCCGCGTACTGGTTGGTGACCGCGGTCATCGCGCCGTAGTCCGGCTTCGCGAGGTCCTGGGCGCCGTGCACCGTGTCGATGAATCCGAGACCTGGCATGAGCCGCGGCGGCGCCAGCGGGTAGAGCCAGAACCCGAGGAGACCGATCAGGGTGGCGATGCCGAGCGTACTGCGTGCCCAGCGGTAGTCGGCCGGGCGCCGGGCGTAGAGCGCTCCGAGGATCGTCAGCGGCACCACGAAGTGGAACGACTCGTAGTAGAAACCGAGGAAGTGCTCCAGCCACGGCAGCTTGACCACCGTGTGGTTGGCCCACTGCTCGATGTCTATGGAGAGAGCCTTTTCGATCGCGTGGACCTGGTGCCCGTGCTCTTCCGCGACGACGCGGCCCCCCGTAGCGGCCAGACGCACGGAGGAGTAGGCGGCGTAGAAGACCCGGATCAGCAGCAGTTCCAGCAGCAGATTGGGTCGGGTGAGCACGCGGCGCCAGACCGGCAGCAGCGGCACCCAGGAGAAGCGGGCCGGGACCGGCGTCGCATAGTCGGTCGGGATCGGCGAACGGTAGTACGGCGACGTACGCGGCAGGAACGGCACGACGGTGACCGCGGCGAGGGCCGCGAACAGCACCACGTTGTCGCGCAGGAAGTAGGCCGCCGGCACATTGGGCAGCATCATCTTCGCCGGGAGCGTGACGACCAGGACGACCGCGACCGGCCAGACGTAACGGTCGGAGGCCCGCTTGCCGACCCGGCCGACCACCGCGAGCAGAACCCACAGCAGCTGGTGCTGCCAGGTCGTGGGCGAGACGGCGACGGCGACACAGCCGGTGACCGCGACGGCGAGCAGCAGCTGCCCGTCCCGCGCGTAGCGCACCGCGCGGCGCAGACCGAGGACGGCGACGGCCGCGCCGAGCAGCAGGAACAGCCCGATCTCCAGCGGGCCGGTGAGGCCGAGCCGCAGCAGCGCGCCGTGCAGTGACTGGTTCGAGAGGTCGTTGGCCTGCTTGCCGAGGCCGACGCCCGCCAGGTGATGCACCCAGTACGTGTTCGAGTCGTGCGGCATCGCGGCCCAGGCGAGCGCGGTCAGGGCCCCGAAGGTGATCCCGGTGGACGCCGCGGCGCGTCTGCGCCCGGTGAACCAGAGCAGCGGCGCGAAGAGCAGCACGGTCGGCTGGAGCGCCGCCGCGAGGCCGATCAGGGCGCCGCTGGCGCGCTCCCCGCGTACGGTGAAGCAGCCCAGCAGGACGAGCAGCACCGGGATGATGCTGGTCTGGCCGAGGTAGAGGGTGTTGCGCACCGGCAGCGACAGCATCAGCAGACTGATCGCGACCGGCGCGGCGAGCAGCGACGTACGCCGGCTCACGGGCTGCGGCAGGGCGCGCGCGGCGACCAGGCCGAGCGCGACGACCAGCAGCAGGGTGCCGAAGGTCCAGCCCCAGCCGAGGGCCTGTTCGGCCGCGCGCGTGAGGGGCTTGAGGACGAGCCCGCCGAAGGGAGTACCGGTGAAGCGCGTCGAGTCGTACAGCGAGCCCTTCACATGCAGGACGCCGTTCGGTCCGACCCAGGTCTCCAGGTCCGTCAGCCGCTCGCCCTTGGGAGTGCTGAGGACCACGGTGAGCTGCCGTACGGCCAGCGCCGCGGCGATCACCCACAACCCGATGCGGACGGTGTGCAGCCGTGCCCTCGCCGTCTGTGCCGCCCCCGCCCCGAAGGCATTACCCGCTCCTCCGCCGTGCTCCGCGTTCGCCACGCCCCGCCGGCCCTCCCGCCCCAGTCGTCCCGTGCGTCTCATCCTCTTGAGACCCTAAGAGACTCGCACTACCCCCACTGAGAGACGCAGGCAACCCCTGCTTCACCTGACGGCCTCTCGCCTTTTGTCCGGATGACGATAGTGCGCGCAGCGTTCGGTTCCCCTTCGCGGGCGACATGGATCACAGACAGCGCCGCGGAAGGCCGTTCGGCACCCGGTCGTCCTCCCTGCGTAAGCGGCATTTATGCGCACTGCGCAGTGGGTCGCGTACGGCACGTAATGCCCGCGAGTGCCCCTATGGTCGCTGTTTGGCCCGCTTCCGGGTGGGCCGCTCCGGTCCGCCCCGGTGGACCGCGTCCCTGTCCCCTTCGGAAGGAAGGCCCTTGCCGACCGCCACCGCAGTCGCTCCCACGCTCCCCCGCCCCCGTACCCCCGCTCCACCCGAGGTCACCGTCACCGATCCGGCGCTGGTCAAGCGCGCCGTGAAGGCGGCGGCGCTCGGCAACGCGATGGAGTGGTTCGACTTCGGCGTCTACAGCTACATCGCGGTGACCCTGGGCAAGGTCTTCTTCCCGTCGGGCAACCCCACCGCGCAGCTGCTGTCCACGTTCGGTGCCTTCGCCGCGGCCTTTCTCGTCCGCCCGGTCGGCGGCATGGTCTTCGGCCCGCTCGGTGACCGGATCGGCCGCCAGAAGGTCCTCGCCATCACCATGATCATGATGGCGGCGGGCACCTTCGCGATCGGCCTGATCCCGTCCTACGCGACGATCGGCGTGGGGGCGCCGCTGCTGCTTCTGGGGGCCCGCCTGGTGCAGGGCTTCTCCACCGGCGGCGAGTACGCGGGCGCGTCGACCTTCATCGCCGAGTACGCGCCCGACAAGAAGCGCGGCTTCTTCGGCAGCTGGCTGGAGTTCGGCACGCTCGCGGGTTACATCGGCGGCGCGGGCCTGGTCACCCTCATGACCGCACTGCTGTCGACCGAGGACCTGCTGGCCTGGGGCTGGCGGATCCCGTTCCTGATCGCGGGCCCGATGGGCATCATCGGCCTCTATCTGCGGATGCGTCTGGAGGAGACCCCGGCGTTCGCGGCGGAGGTCGAGAAGTCCGAGGCCGAGCGCCCCAAGGTGCCGCTGCGCGACATGATCACCGGCCAGTGGCGCGCGCTGCTGCTGTGCATGGGCCTGGTGCTGGTCTTCAACGTCACCGACTACATGCTGCTGTCCTACATGCCGAGCTATCTGACCAGCGAGCTGAAGTACGACGAGACGCACGGTCTGCTCGTCGTCCTCGGTGTGATGGCGCTGATGATGATCGTGCAGCCCTTCGCGGGCGCTCTGACCGACCGGATCGGCCGCCGCCCGGTGATCGCCGCCGGCTGCGCCGGCTTCCTGGCCCTGTCCGTCCCGGCCATCCTGCTGATCCGGCAGGGCAGCCTGCTCGCGGTCGCGCTCGGCATGGGCGCCCTCGGCCTGCTGCTGGTCTGCTTCACCGCCGCGATGCCCGCCGCGCTCCCCGCGCTCTTCCCGACGAAGGTCCGCTACGGCTCGCTGTCCATCGGCTTCAACATCTCCGTCTCGCTCTTCGGCGGCACCACCCCGCTGGTGGTCACCGCGCTCATCGGGGCGACCGGGAACATGATGATGCCCGCCTACTACATGATGGCCGCGGCCGTGATCGGCGGCGTGGCGGTCTGGTTCATGGCGGAGTCGGCGGGCCGGCCGCTGCCGGGCTCGGCCCCGTCCGTGGCCCCCTCGGAGCGCTGACCTGGAACCGCAGCCTCCGTCGTGCCGTCTGAGAACCCGTCCGACGGCACGACGGAAGGGCTACGGGGGATGGATTTCGTACGAGGGCGTGTACTGGTCGTCGTATGGGCGCTGTTGGGGATCCAGTTGGGGTCTCTCGTCGCACCGGCGTATGCCTGCGGGTGCGGCGCGATGGTGCCGGACAGCCAGCGGCACGTCACGGTCGACCGCGAGATGTCCGCGGTCCGCTGGGACGGCCGCCAGGAACAGATCGATGGGGGTCCCCCCGTTCGAGCGTAGTCGAGAATGGGGGAGAGCCTGACGGTCGCCGGGGACGCCCACAAGGCCGCGTGGATCATGCCGGTCCCGCACCGGGCGACGGTGAAGCTGGGCGACAGCGAGCTGTTCGACCAGCTCGGCGCGGCGACCGCGCCCGAGCACCGCACCCGCCACTACTTCTGGCCGCGCGGCGGCGACTGGCCCTTCGCCGACGGCACCGAGAGCGCCGCCGCCCCGCGGACCGGCGCGAGCGCACCCTCGGTGAGCGTGGTCGGCCGTGAGCGCCTCGGCCCCTTCGACGTCGCCCGCCTCACCGCCACCGACTCCGACGCGCTCGGGAACTGGCTCGCCGACAACGGCTTCCGGCTCCCGCCCCGCCTCGACACGGCGCTGCGTCCGTACGTCGACCAGGGCTGGGAGTACGTGGCGATCCGGCTGGCCCCCGAGGACGCGAAGGCCCCGCTCGGCGGCACCCTCGACCCGCTCCACCTCAGCTTCGCCAGCGACGAGCTGATCTACCCGATGCGGCTCTCGCGTCTCGCGCACACCCCGCAGTCTCTCGGCCTGTACGTCCTCGCCGCGCACCGCATGGAACCGGCGTCGGCGATCGGCGGGGACCGGCCGCAGGTCTCGTACGCGGGCCGTATCGGCGCGACCACCGGTCCGCTGGCCCGGCTGACCCAGGGCACCGACTTCCTGACGGCCATCGACCAGCAATTCCCGCAGCCGTCGCGGATCTCCGGCGACCACGTACTGCGGCCCACGGCGACGGACGCGGCCTACCGTCGGGTGATCTACGACGACCGACTGCTGAAGGCCGGCGGGGTACCGGTGTGGCTGCTGACCGTGGGCGGCGCGCTCGCCCTGGTGGCCGTGGCCCTGGTGATGGGCGTACGAGCCCGCAGGCGCCACCCGATCCCGCCGCCCCCGCCGGTGCAGGCACCCCCGCCGATCGGCTGACTCGGCCGTGAACACCCGAAATCCCGCTGACAGGGGCGGGCGGTCGCGACTAGATTCACCCGAGGACTAGTTAGGGCATCTAACTAGCCATACGAAAGGCATGGTGCATGACCGAGTCGCAGCTCTGGAACGACGTCGACGACTACTTCACCACCCTCCTCGCCCCCCACGACGACACCCTGACCGCCGCGCTGCGCGACAGCGACGCGGCCGGACTGCCACCCATCAACGTCGCGCCCAACCAGGGCAAGCTGCTCCAGCTCCTCGCCCAGATCCAGGGCGCGCGCCGCATCCTGGAGATCGGCACCCTCGGCGGCTACAGCACGATCTGGCTGGGCCGCGCGCTCCCGGCCGACGGGCGGCTGATCACCTTCGAGTACGACCCCACACACGCCGAGGTCGCCCGCGGCAACCTCGCCCGCGCCGGCCTCGACAAGATCGCCGAGGTGCGGGTGGGCCCCGCCCTGGAGTCCCTGCCGAAGCTGGCCGAGGAGAACCCGGAGCCGTTCGACCTCTTCTTCATCGACGCGGACAAGGTGAACAACCCGCACTACGTCGAGTGGGCCGTCAAGCTCGCCCGGCCCGGCAGCCTGATCGTCCTCGACAACGTCGTACGCGGCGGCCAGGTCACCGACGCGAGCAGCACCGACCCGAGCGTGCGGGGCACCCGGGCGGCACTCGAACTGATCGCCGGCCACCCCAAGCTGAGCGGAACCGCGATCCAGACGGTCGGCAGCAAGGGATACGACGGGTTCGCGCTGGCGCGCGTGCTGGCGTGACCCTGCGCTAGGCCTCGTGGTAGAAGCCCACGTTCACCGTGCGCGGGCCCGTGCGGTCCTCGATGACGAGATCTCCGGAGCCGCCCGCGGGCAGCTTCGCCGTCCCGCCGTACGGGAGGGGCTGGGGCGGCAGGCCCGCCAACGTCAGCCGCACCTCGGAGGACGGCTCGGAGTGGGAGCCGCGCAACCAGGTGACCTGCCACGAGCCGTCCGGGCCGCACAGGAACTCGAGATGGACCCGGGACACGAACAGCCAGTCGTCGGGGGTCGCGAGACGGCACACGGCCCGGTCCCGGCCCACCCGCAGCACGGCCCCGGGGTCGCTCGGCGCGTCGGCCATCAGCATCCCGGCCGTCGCACCCGCGTCCGCCCCGGACACCGAGGCCATGGTGAGTTCGAGCACGCGCGCTCCTTCGTCTTGGGCTGGTCCAATTGTCCTCGCGCGGAGCGTGGTTGGCGCACCGCCGCCGCATGATAATTCGACCCGTCGCCCCGCCGTGTGACGTCCGGCACAATGGACACATGACCGAGCGCAAGCCACCCGGTGTCAGCTTCGAGTCCTGGATCGACAGACAAATCCGTGAGGCGCAGGCGCGCGGCGAGTTCGCGGAACTCCCCGGCGCGGGCAAGCCACTGCCGCACATCACCGACACGTCGTACGACGAACTGTGGTGGATCAAGCGGAAGATGGCCCGCGAGGGGCTGTCCGTGCTGCCGCCCACCCTCGCCCTGCGCAAGGAAGCGGAGGACGCGCTCGCGGCGGCCTCGGCGGCGCCCTCGGAGCGGGCCGTGCGCCGCATCGTCGAGGACATCAACGCCAAGATCCGCGAGGTCATGTTCAAGCCCCCGCCGGGGCCTCCTCTCGGGCTCAAGCCGTACGACGTGGAGGCGGTCGTCCGGGAGTGGCGCGAGGCGCGGCAGAAGCGGGGGTAGGGACGACATGGTGAGGCCGCGTCCCGGGGACATGGTCCGGGACGCGGCCTCACCGTCGGGGATGTGGGCGGGGGTGGGGCGGGGCTCGACCGTCGGTGATGTGCGGCGGGTTTCGGCGGAGCTCAGAACCGCAGGAGCCGCTCCGTGAACTCGCGGTAGTCCCGCAGGGCGAGGCGCAGTTGTTCGGTGTCGCCGGTGGCGGACTCTCCCGCGTCGGTGGCCTGCCAGGACGCGCGCAGGGTGCGGCGGCGCCGCGTCACCGCCTCGGTGAAGCGCCCGGCCAGCTCCTCCAGTACGTGATCGGCCTCCTCCACGGCCGTCCGGGGCCCGTCCACGAACCCGCCGACCGCGTGCCGCATCCGCAGCGAGAACTTGTCGCCCTCGTCCCGGCCAAGCAGCGGGGCCTCATGCCCGGCGGGCCGCCCGGGAATCGCACGGTCGCCGGCCGCGCGGCCCTCGTACGCCTCGGGGGCCTCGCCGGCGGAAACGCCCGGGCCCTCTCCGCGCCCCGTGCCGGTGCCGGAACGCCCCGGCTCTCCCGCACGCGCCGCCGCGCCCTCGCCGACCATGGCCTTGTCACCCGGCACGCGCTCGGCCGACACCGGACCCACCCGGCCCTTCATGGCCTCCCGCGCCGATGCCTCCCCGGCACCGTCGCGGGCCTCGCTGCTCCCGCGCCGCGCCGCGCCTTCGCCCACCATGGCCTTGTCACCCTGGACGGGCTCGGCGGCGGCCGGGCCCACGCGGCCCTTCATGGCCTCCCGGTGCGGTGTCCGCTCGGGGCCCTGACCTGATGTCATGTCGGTCATCTTCGTCAACTCCCCTTCGCATGGCGCCTGGTGAAGGACCAGGGCAGGTGGGAGTGGCTGTGCTGGGCGGACTTCGCCGGGCGGACGGCCGGGGTCTCGGCGCCGTCCGCGCGGTGCCGGGGGGTGTCCTGGCGGCTCGGGGTCACCAGATCCTCGAAGAGGGCACGGGCCTCGACCAGGGCCTCGCGCATCTCCTCCGTGCCGGCCCGGCCGTCCGGCGACCCGTCGACGCGGGTCCGCGCGACCCGGTGCACTCGGCGGTAGCCGTCGACGTGGGGTCCGTGGTGGACGGAGAGCGCGGCGAGCTGCTCCTCGTAGCGGCCGCCGTCGGGGAAGCCTCGGGCGCCGGCCAGCTCACCGAGCAGCCGGTCCACGTCGGCCACCGCCTCCCGCGGCGACTCGACGAAGCGTTCCTGGGCGGCCGTCCAGCGGGCCGCGTACTGCTCGCGGACCGCGGGCTCCAACGGCCGCTCCGTCAGCGCGCCGTGCTGCCTCACCCGCTCGGCGAGGTCGCGCTCGGCGGCCTTGGCGTCACCGTCGTGCCGGGCGACGGTCCGGTCGTACTCGGGCCCGAAGCGCCGCCGCAGATTGCGTCCGCCCTGCGGCCTTCGGGCGAGGAGGGTGAGGGCAGCCGCGACAACGACAACGGCCGCCACGATCACGATCAGAGCGATGATCAGGCCTGTGGACATGGGTGCCTTCCGGGTTTCTCGACCCAACGGGCCGGTTCGCTCCCCGGGTTGCCCGCAACGCGTCCCTCAAACGGCTCCCGTCAACGCACGGAGGGGCGTGCGGCTCGTCACCGAGCACGGTGATCCCACCGGCGTACCCCTTGCGCCGCAGCGCCTCCGCCGTGGAGAGCCCGGGGGCGGACCCACCCACCACCAGCACCCGGGCCGGGGCCTGCTCGCTGGTGCCGCCCCTTGTTACTCATGCGTGACTCCCGTTACAGGCAAGCCCGGTGACGGACGGTCAGCAGAAATCCGCTTGCGGGCCGGAGGTCCCACCCCCCGACAATGACGCCCATGACCGGTGCACGTACGACGGCCTCCTGGACCGTCGCCCCCGAACCCTTCGACTCCCCCGTGGCCGCCGCGCTGTGGCGGGCGTACTACACCGAGGTCAGCGACCGCTGGTACCGGCTGCACGAAGGGCGTACGACGGATCCCGACGAGCTGGAGCGGGAGATCGCCGCGCGCACGGGCAGCGAATTCGCCGCACCCACCGGGGTGCTGCTGGTGGCACGGTACGACGGCGAGCCCGGGGGCACAGCGGGGGTCCGGATGCTCGACGGCACGACCGGCGAGCTGAGCCGCGTCTTCGTCCGCGAGGACCTGCGCGGCAGGGGCGGCGCCGCCATGCTGCTCGTGGCGGCCGAGAAGGAGGCCCGCGGCCTGGGCGCCGAACGGCTGATCCTGGACACCCGAAGCGACCTCGTGGAGGCGCGTGCGCTGTACGCCCGGCACGGCTACGAGGAGACCGAGGCACACAACGACGACATCTATGCCGGGCACTGGTTCAAGAAGGACCTGACGGGCGGCTGAGCGGCCCCGGTCCTTACCCGGCCCTGCTCTGCGGCCGTGCCGCCGTCCGCTCGTGCGGCCGCTCCGCGTCGGAGCCGCACATCTCGGAGTTCAACTCCTCGACCAGCTTGACCAGGTCGGTGGGCCGGTCCGGGCCCCACCAGTCGCCGAGCAGCTCGGCGAGGGACTCCGCGCGGGCCTTGGCGAGGTTCTCGGCGACCTCGCGTCCCTCGTCGGTCAGCACGAGGTCGAGTCCCTCGCGGACGGCGAGCCGGCGCTCCTCGACCTGCCGGGCCGCGGCGATGATGACGGACAGCGGCACGGTGCTGCGCTCGGCGAGCTCCGCCGGCTCGGCCCACCCGTACTTCTTGATCCGCAGCAGCAGCCAGCTCGCCGCGGGCAGCAGGTCGTACCCGGCCCGCGCGGTGATCTTCTCGTAGATCTCGCGCCGCCCCTCCCGCGTGCCGAGCGCGGACAGCGCCCGGCACACCTCGTCGTACGACGACCGCTCCACCGGATTGCTGGCGAGCGTCTCCGTCACGTCCGGCGCCCTGACCGACCCCCGCAGTCTGTCCTCGCGCAGGAACCAGGCCAGCACGAAGCCCAGTGCGGCGACGGGAGCCGCGTACAGGAAGACGTCCGTGATGGACGACGCGTACGCGTGCAGCACGGGCTGCCGCAGCGCGGGCGGCAGACCGGCGATGCCCTTCGGGTCGGCCTTGAGGGAGTTCGGGGTGATGCCCGCGGGGAGCTGATGCCCGCTCAGCGCGGTCGTCAGCTTGTCGCCGAGGCGGCTGGCGAAGACCGTGCCGAAGATGGCCACGCCGAACGAGGCGCCGATCGAGCGGAAGAAGGTCGCGCCGGAGGTGGCGACGCCCAGATCCTCGTACGACACCGCGTTCTGCACGATCAGCACGAGTACCTGCATGACCAGGCCGAGGCCCAGACCGAAGACGAAGAAGTACGAACTCATCTCGCCCGTGCTGCTGTTCTCGTCGAGCTGGTGGAGCAGCAGCAGGCCGATGGTGAAGACCGCGGTGCCCGCGATGGGAAACACCTTCCAGCGGCCGGTACGGCTGACGATCTGCCCGGAGATCGTGGAGGACAGCAGCAGGCCGAACACCATCGGCAGCATGTGCACGCCGGACATCGTGGGCGACACGCCCTGGACGACCTGGAGGAAGGTCGGCAGATAGGTCATCGCGCCGAACATCGAGAAGCCGACGATGAAGCTGATGACGGCGGAGAGCGAGAAGGTGCGGATGCGGAAGAGTTTGAGCGGCAGGACGGGTTCCGCCGCCCGCTGTTCCACCGCGACGAACGCCGCGGCCAGCACTACGCCCAGCACCGCGAGGCCGATGATCTGCGGCGAGCTCCAGCCCCATGTGGTGCCGCCGAGCGAGGCCACCAGGATCAGGCAGGTGGCGACCGAGGCGATCAGGAGCGTACCGAGGTAGTCGATGACGTGCTGGGCGGACTTCTTCGGGATCTGCAGGACCGTCGCGATCACGGCGAGCGCGACGACCCCGACGGGCAGGTTGATGTAGAACACCCAGCGCCAGCTGAGATGCTCGGTGAAGAGCCCGCCGAGCAGCGGTCCGAGCACGCTCGTGGCGCCGAAGACCGCGCCGAACAGCCCTTGGTACTTGCCCCGTTCGCGCGGCGGGACGATGTCGCCGACGATCGCCATCGACAGCACGATCAGCCCGCCGCCGCCGAGTCCCTGCAGCGCCCGGAAGCCGATCAGCTGGGGCATGTTCTGCGCCATGCCGCACAACGCGGACCCGATCAGGAAGATCACGATCGCCGTCTGGAACAGCTTCTTCCGGCCGTACTGGTCGCCGAGCTTGCCCCACAGCGGGGTCGCCGCCGTCGACGCGAGCAGGTACGCGGTGACCACCCAGGACAGGTGCTCCAGACCGCCGAGGTCGCTGACGATGGTCGGTAGCGCGGTCGACACGATCGTCTGGTCCAGCGCGGCGAGCAGCAAGCCGAGCAGCAGCGCGCCGATCGAGACGAAGATGCTGCCGTGCGGGGTGCTGCCGGCGTCGACTGCCGCCGCGGCGCGGCGCCTCGCGGCGGACTCGTTCACGCGCTCGGGCGTGTCCGGGCCGCCCGGCGCGTTCGTGTCCGACGGCGTGTCCGCGCCGTGCGCATCCCCGGTCATGCGGCCTCCCTGAGCCCCGAGGGTCTCGGTCACCCTCCATCCTGGTGGGTGTGACCCGTTATGGCCTGTTGAATCCTCCGGAGGGAGGGATTCCGCCGACCTCTGGAGATTGCGTGAGGGACATCCGGATAACCTCTGGAGTTCTCCAGGGGGGAGGGACCCACGCGTGACCGAACCGAACGGGCATGTCTGTCCCGAGTGCGCGACACCCCGGGCGCCGGACGGCACCCCGTCCTGCGCCTGCACCCAGCGGGCGTCCGACGCCCTGCGCGACGCCCGCACGGCGGAGGCGGCAGCGGCGGAGGACTTCGATCCGCTGCGAATACGGCCGTATGTGGAGCTGGGGGCGGAGGAATCGGGGGCCGCTGTCCCGAGGCGCACCGGAACCTCGGAGGGGAATGCCGCTGCCGACGGGGCGTCCGCGGCCACCGTGCCGCCGGCCGCGCTTCCGTTCGAGCCGCGCGCCGCCGCCGCTAACGGGCGCCTCTTCCCGGAGCGGCCGCCGGGGCCCGGCAGTCCGTCGGCCGCCGGGGATCCGCGGCCCCGGCGTCGGCGGCGTACCGCGGTCCTCGGTGTCGCCGGGGCCGTGGTGACGGTCGTGGCCGCGGCGGGGTTCGCGAGTGGACTTCTCGCGTACGACACTCCCGTGCGGGACAGGGCGTTGCCCGAGGACGTGCGGGCGAGTGTGCCGGAGGCGTCGTCGGTGTCGCCGTCGACGAGCGCGTCGTCCACGGCGCCGGCACCGGCGTCGGCTCCGGTCGCCCCGGCGCCCTCGCACAGCGCGAGCCCGTCGCCCTCGGCGTCCGAGTCCAGCGCGTCGCCGTCCCGGTCGGCGACCCCGACCCGGACGACCACGACCGCGAGCGCCACGGCCTCGCCGACGTCCACGCACGCGGGTTCCGGCGAACGCCGGGTACCCACCCTGAGACTCGGCGACAAGGGCCCCGAGGTCACGGAACTCCAGCTGCGCCTGCGCCAGTTGGCGCTCTACACGGGTGACGACGCCGGCCGCTACGACGACCGGGTCGAGGAGGCCGTACGCCGCTACCAGTGGGCGCGGGGTATCACCGCCGACGAGCAGGGGGTGTACGGCGGGGCCACGCGGGCGAGCCTGGAGTCGGAGACGGCGGAGCCGTGATCGCCTTCCGCCGGTGGGGGGTCGGGGCCGCGCCGGTACATCCGCCCGCATCCGAACGGATCGACTGTGGGTGAGGAGGGTGCCGTATGCCTTTGATCCGTCCGGATGCGGGCATTCGATGTACCGACACGGCCCCTTCCGTGGGGGGGCGGGTGCGGCCCGGTGGGGGCGGGCGGGCGTGCGTTGTGCCGCCGCGGCCCCGGTCGGCAGTCTTCAGCCCGTCCGGCGTTTGGGGCGAGGCCGTCAGCGCGATACGGGGGTCTGGGGGGCGCGCAGCCCCCAGGGACGAGAAGGGGCGGCCCCCAGGGACGGGAAGGGGCGGCCCCCAGGGACGGCGGGGGCGCAGAGGATCCGTTCCACCCATCCCCTCGGTCGACGTGCGGGGCCGTCACGGGGAAGCCGACGTCGACTCGGTGTCCTCGGGGTGTCCAGCGGGGGTTGTGGGTATGGCGCTGGTGTGGTCGGGGGACTGAAGCGCAGGTCGGGCGTGGTGGCGCGGAGGGGCTGTTGTTTTGTATCGTGTAGGAACAAAGTGGCTCCCGCCCGCACTCCCTGACCGGCGGGCGGGGCCGCCTTGTTTCCCGGGGGGCACGCTGAACCCCGTTTCCCGCGCCTTGGAGCATGCCCGATGACGACGGCCACCACCGTTCTGACCGCCCGCGCCCTCCTGCTCGACATGGACGGCACCCTCGTCAACTCGGACGCCGTCGTCGAACGCTGCTGGCGTCGCTGGGCCGACCAGCACGGGCTGGACGGGGACGAGGTCATGAAGGTCGTCCACGGCAGGCAGGGGTACGCCTCGATGGCGGTGCTGCTGCCGAACCGGCCCATGGAGCAGAACTACGCGGACAACGCCCGCATGCTCGCCGAGGAGACCGCCGACATGGACGGCGTCGTCGCGATTCCCGGCGCCCTGGAGTTCCTGGCCTCCCTGGCCAGGCTGCCGCACGCGCTCGTGACCTCCGCGGATGTGGGGCTGTCCACGGCGAGGATGGCTGCCGCGGGGCTGGAGCTGCCCGATGTACGGATCACCGCCGAGTCCGTCGGGGCGAGCAAGCCGGATCCCGAGGGGTTCCTCAAGGGCGCCGCCGAGCTGGGGGTCGCGCCTGAGGAGTGCGTGGTGTTCGAGGACTCCGGGGCGGGGATCGCGGCGGGCCGGGCTGCCGGGATGCGGGTCGTCGGGGTCGGGCCTCGGGCGGGCTTCCACCGTCCGGATGTCCTCGTGCGCGACCTTACGCAGGTGCGGGTGGAGGCTGCGCAGGACGGGACGGTTCGGCTGCACGTCGTCGGCTGAGGGGGGAAGGGTTTTCGCCCCCGCCGCCCCTACCCGTCCCGTACCTGGGGGCTCCGCCCCCAGACCCCCGTATCGCGCTGACGCGCTCGTCCTCAAACGCCGGACGGGCTGAGGACTGCCGACCGGGGCGCCGGCGGCACACCGCACGCCCGCCCGCCCCCACCGGGCCGCACCCGCCCCCACACGGAAGGGGCCGTGTCGGTACATCGAATGCCCGCATCCGGACGGATCAAAGGCATACGGC